>JAAYLO010000299.1 GCA_012521855.1 Halanaerobiaceae bacterium | reverse complement strand
GCTTATCATGTTATCATCAGCAGGGATTTTATTGAATATTTCCCGCCATGCTCTAGAATAATAAATATGATAAGAGGTTATTATTATGAAAATTATTATAACTGGCGGAGGAACCGGCGGACATATCTATCCTGCTCTTGCAGTAGCAAGGGCTTTGCGTGAAAAAGGTTGGGAGGTTCAATACCTGGGTTCAAGGGGCGGCCTGGAAGGAAGCCTTGTACCGGAAGAAGGCTTTGATTATAAAGAAGTAGAGGCGGCTCCTTTGCCGCGGAAAATATCACTGAAACTTGCAGGGGCAGCAATAAAAACCCTCAAGGGCCTGACCGCGTCATACAGAATTATAAAAAAGTTTAAACCTGATATAGTCTTTGGAACAGGGGGGTTTGTTGCCGGACCAGTTGTTCTGGCGGCAACCATGCTCAAAGTTCCAACACTTATACATGAGCAGAATGTTTATCCGGGGTTTACCAATAAACTGCTGGCCCGAAGGGTCAGTGCTGTAGCATTGAACTTTGCTGCTGCAGAGGAATACTTCCCGAAGGGTATCAGGACAAGATTTGTGCATACTGGAAATCCTATCCGGGAAGCAATAATTAAAACAGATAGAAACAGCGGATTAATAAAACTGAAACTGGAGTCAAATAGAAAAACCCTGCTGGTATTTGGCGGGAGCCAGGGCGCCATGAGTATAAATAAGGCCATGCTGGATGTCTATAAATATTATGAGAACAGCAGGCAGATACAAATCATACAGATAACGGGACAGAAAAATTACCGGAAAGTCCTTGATGATATAAATGAAAAGGGTATTGATCTTGAGAAGACCAGGCATTTTAAGATCCTGCCTTATCTCAAGGAAATGGAATATGCCTATGCTGTCGCAGAACTGGTAATATATAGAGCAGGAGCAACCGGTATTGCAGAAATAACAGCAAAAGGTTTACCAGCTATACTGATTCCATATCCCTTTGCAGCAGAAAATCATCAGGAATATAATGCCAGGAATCTTGAAAAACACGGGGCTGCAGAAGTGATTCTGGATAAAGATCTCTCAGGATCCCTCTTGATAGAAAAAATTGAGTCAATGATAAATGATGAAGAAAAATTAGCCCGTATGGCTGCAAGTAGTAAAGAAATGGGCAACCGGGAGGCACTGGACAATATAGTAAATTTAATTCTAGAATTAGCAGACCTTTAACAGGCATATCATCATCAGCATATAATATAGGTGTATGGTTTTTGAGAGGGTGAGACGGAAATTATGGAGAAAAAGAAAGTACACTTTGTAGGTATTGGCGGTATATCCATGAGTGGTATTGCCGAAATACTATTGGGAAAAGGATATCATGTAAGCGGTTCAGATCAAAAGGATTCACATTTGCTGGATAAACTTAAAGATCTGGGAGCAGAGATCTATATAGGGCATCATCCCGGTAACATAAAAGATGCAGAAGTACTGGTAGTATCAAGTGCTATTTCAGAGACAAATCCTGAGCTGAAATATGCGCGGAAAAAAGGCCTTAAGATAATGAAAAGGGCAGAGATGATCGCTGAGCTTATGAAGGGCTTAAGGGGAATAGCCGTTGCCGGGACCCATGGCAAGACTACTACTACTTCCATGACAGCTTCTGTTCTTCTGGAGGGCGGAGCAGACCCGACAATATTACTGGGAGGAGAACTGGATATTATTGGGGGCAATTCCTATTCAGGAAAAGGCGGATTTCTTTTGACAGAAGCAGATGAAAGTGATGGCTCATTCTTATATTATGATCCGGAGATCATTGTTATTACAAATATAGAGATGGATCATCATGATTATTATAGCAGTGAAGAAAAATTGATGGAGACATTCAGAAAATTCCTGGAGCGTTTACCGGAGGAAGGGAAGGCAGTTGTCTGTGCAGAAGATGATAATCTGATGAGCCTTGTGGATAAAAAAGATAAAAGGGTTCTTTCGTACGGGATAGGGAAAGGTAAAATTCAGGCCTTAGATTATCAACTCTTTCCTTTTGGCAGCATTTATACACTGGCAGCGGAAGGGCAGGAACTGGCCAGGATAAATCTTAAAACGCCTGGAAGACATAATATATTGAATTCCCTGGCTGCAGCAACAGTAGGTTTAGAGACCGGGATGAGTATACAGAGTATAAAAAGGGGTTTAGAAAATTATAATGGTGTCCGCCGCCGCTTTGAAAAAAAGGGATTACTGGGAGATATTCTGGTTGTTGATGATTATGCCCACCATCCTACCGAGATTGAAGCAACCCTGAAGGTGGCAAAAAACACAGGATATGAAAGGGTTATAGCAGTATTTCAGCCTCACCGTTACAGCAGGACACAGCATCTTTTCAATGAGTTTCTAGATTGTTTTGAAGGAGTGGATCACCTCATAATAACTGATATTTATTCTGCAGGCGAGAAACCGATAGCTGGTGTGGATTCGGAAAAATTGGCCAGACAAATTGCCAGGAAAAATAAATTCCCTGTAGATTATATTGCCAGGAGAGAGGATCTTGTACTGTATCTGGAGAAAATAGCGAAAAACCGTGATTTAATTATTACCCTGGGTGCAGGAGATGTCTATAAGATTGGAGAAATGTTTATTGCAAACTGGAAAAAAAAAGCTAGAGAAATGGCTTAAGGGGAGGAGTTACAGTCTATGTCCCAGGACAGCTTATTGGCTTATCTTATAACTTTTTTCAGTATTCTCGCTCTTGTTTCTTTTGCCTTTTCTCCTTTTTTTGAAATAAAGAGTATTGAAATACAGGGTTTGAATGTATTGGATGAAGATGAACTGGACTCCCTGATTACACCTTATGAAAACAAAAATATACTGTTACTGGACTCCCGCAAGTTGGACAGGGAATTGAAGGCAGGCTCAGGTTATATAGAAGGAGTTAAGATTAAAAAAGATTTTCCTGATAAGCTTGTAATAATAATAGATGAAAGAGAACCTGTCGCAATGATCAATAATAATGGCAAATATATATCATTCAGCAGCAGCGGTTTTATTGTTGAAGAAGGACTATTGAAAAAACGTGTAAGTGTCCCTGAAATAAGCGGGCTTGGTTATAGCCTGAAAAACAATCGTATCTCATTTTCAAAGATTCTGGGAGAAATAGTACAGGCCCTGGAAAAATTAAGCATGGAGAGGCGTTCCGGAATCACAAAAATAAGTTATGATGAGGAGAAGAATATACTTACTGCTGATACTAATGCTTACCAGGTATATTTCGGACAGCCTGAAGAACTGGCAGATAAATTTAAGGTACTGGAATCTGTTTTCAGGAAAATTGAAGAACAGGATTTGAATGTAGAGTATGTAGATCTCAGGATTTTAAAGAAACCGGTAATTAAATTAAAATAATTAATTTACGGGTAAAAAAAGGACTTTTTAAAAAAGTGTTGAATTATTCTTTATAGGTATATAGACTGGGGGGAGGTAAAGCTTGTGGGAGCTCGCCGGATTGTAACTGGACTTGATATTGGTACGACTAAGATCTGCACCATTATTGCCGAAGTATCAGATGATGACAAAAATATAGATATTATTGGTATCGGTCTCTCTCCTTCACATGGATTAAGAAAAGGAATTGTTGTAGATATAGACCAGACCAGTAAAGCCATAAAAGATGCTTACAAAAAGGCAGAAAGAATGGCCGGTATTACTATTGAGTCTGCTATCGTAGGGATTGCTGGTGCACATATATCTTCTCTAAACAGTCATGGTGTTGTAGCT
>JAAYLO010000298.1 GCA_012521855.1 Halanaerobiaceae bacterium | reverse complement strand
TAATTAAAACAGCCAGGAAAAGCGGGGTTTCCGGAGGAACCATTTTTCTCGGAAACGGTACTGTCGATAACCGTCTCCTGGAAATACTGGCACTGGATCATGTCAGAAAAGAAATTGTTATCATGGTTACTGAAAGATCCCTGTCCCCTGAGGTCCTGGAAAAACTTAATGAAAAATTTCATTTTGATAAACCCGGACACGGTATTGCCTTCAGTATCCCTCTGATGGAGATCTACGGGACAAGGGATGGTTCTTGTGAAGTTAATGAACATAAGGAAAACAGGGGAGATGAAAATACCATGTATAAAGCTGTCTTTACTATAGTAGACAGGGGTAAGGGTGAAAATGTCATGGATGCTGCCAGGAAAGCCGGCGCAAAAGGCGGCACTATCATTAATGCCAGGGGTTCAGGAATCCACGAAACGGAGATTTTGTTTTCCATGCCTATAGAGCCGGAAAAAGAAATAGTCATGATTCTGGCAAAGGAAGATATATATAATGATATTGTTTCCTCTATCAGAAAAGAGCTTTCTATTGATGAACCTGGTATGGGAATCATGTTCATCCTGGATGTTAATAAAACCTACGGACTCCATCAATAGACTGGAAACGAAAAAACCGCCTGTTTTTCCCTTACAGGCGGTTTTTTATTTTACAGGTATTTTAGTCAGTCTTTCCAGAAAAAAGGAGTGAGCAGTATCAGAACTGTATAAATCTCCAGTCTCCCAAGGATCATTGAAAAAGAGAGCAGTATTTTGGTAAGGGCAGTTAAACCTGAATAATTCATGACCGGGCCGACCATACCGAATCCAGGACCGATATTACTCAATGATGCAGCAACAGCAGAAGTGCTGCTTATAAGATCCATATCCTGAGTCAGGAGAATCAGTGAAAGACCCAGAAAGATAAGAATATAAATCATTATAAAGGCTATTACATTTTGCACTACATCTTCAGGGATAGTCCGTCCCCCTATCCTGATGGAAATAACACTATTGGGATGGATCATTTTATATAACTCCCTTTTTATGTATTTAAATACAATCATGACCCTGACAATTTTTATTCCCCCACTGGTAGAACCGGAACAGCCCCCGAAAAACATGAGGATGAATAATATCATCTTACTGAAAGCCGGCCAGATACTGTAATCCAGAACAGTAAATCCAGTACTGGTAATAATATTGACAACCTGAAAAACAGCCTGCCGGAAAGACGGCTGAATGTTCTCCCATGATTTTGTTATATTTGCGGTTATCAGGATTATTGAAATAACAATTATAACAAAATAAAACTGAAACTCCTTATCCCTGAACAATGTCTTAAGCTTACCCGCCAGAACATCATGATAAAGGGAAAAATTTACCCCTGCCAGAAATGCAAATATAATAATAATCCATTCAAAGGAAGGCATATTATAGGCAGCTATACTGCTGTTTTTTGTAGAAAAGCCCCCTGTACCCATTGTAGTAAGGGTATGATTAACAGCATCAAAAAGAGGCATTCCAGCAATCTTTAAAAGGAATATCTGCAGTACTGTAAAGGAAATGTAAATAATATAAAGAAGTCTGGCAGTCTTGGTTATCTTTGGTACCAGTTTGCCTGGTACCGGTCCGGGACTCTCAGCCTTTAAAATATTCAGGCTGCTCAACCCCATGGCTGGAAGTAATGCCAGTGTAAAGACAAGTACACCCATACCTCCTAACCACTGTGTCAGGCTCCGCCAGAGCAATACCCCATGAGGCTGTCCCTCTATATCTGCCAGTACTGTAGCACCTGTTGTGGTAAAGCCTGATACGGTTTCAAAAAAAGCATCAATGAAACTATCAAAGGTACCTGCCGTAAGAAAAGGAACCGCTCCAAATATAGAGATCAATAACCAGCCCAGGCCTACTATCATAAACCCTTCCTTATAGCGGACAGCTTCCTTCGGGGTCCTGATAAAACCCAGGGCAAACCCTGTAAAACCGGTAATAAGGATAGCAATTAAAAAAGCCTTAAAGTCCGGTTCATTATAATAAATTGATACTGCGAGAGGAGCAATCATGAAAACTGCTTCAATGATTAAGAGGCGGCCTATTGTTTTTAAAACCAGTCCAGAATCCATTTTTACGTATCCTTTCCTTCCCAAGGAGAAATTCCCTGACCTGTCCTGCTGTTTCTGCTTTAGTGATTACAATGACCCGGTCATATTTTTTAATCACATCCTGTCCATGGGGAATAATAACCTTATTATCCCTTATGATTGTTGTAATAATAGTATCTTCCGGCAAATTGAGTTCTTTCAATGGTATATCTACCGCATTTGAATCAGGGCCTATAATAAATTCAATGACCTCGGCTTCGCCCCCGGGTAATAAAGACAGGGAAAGAACCGTCTCCCTCCTGATGAAACCCAGTATTTTGCTGGTGGTAATCAGGCTGGGGGTAATGGTTGTATCAACACCAATATTGGAGGCAAGGGAAATATAATTCTCCCTGTTGACCTTGGCAATTCCCTTTTTGGCCCCATTCTGTCTCGCCAGTAATGTTGCCAGTATATTCTCTTCATCAAAACCGGATAAAGCAATGAAGGCATCTATTGTGGCAATTCCTTCTGATTTTAATAACTCCAGGTCAGTACCGTCACCATGGATTATTAAGGTATCCGGCAGTTCTTCAGACAAGAGTTTACATCTCTCCATATCTTTCTCTATTATCCTGGTACTGATACCAAGGTTACTCATATACTCAGCAAGGTAATAGGATATTCTCCCACCCCCAAGAATGATGACCCTCTTTATCTCAAGGGGAACTTCACCAATTGAGCTGAAATAATCTTCTATCTCCTTTTTCTGTCCGATAACATAGATATTGTCACCGCTTTTTATATAGTGATCCCCCTTGGGAATGATGGTCTCACCATCCCTTATGATGGCAGCAATCAAATACTTACCCTGATTGTTCTGCTCTCTGAGCATTTTATTGTTTAAGGGACTATCAT
>JAAYLO010000297.1 GCA_012521855.1 Halanaerobiaceae bacterium | reverse complement strand
AGGGTGTATTAACATATTCTTCCTGTTCGGAGTGGCGGCGGTCATAGTCATGCTTTTGACTTTCGACACCGATTGGACCCAACTGCGCAGTGTCCTCTCCGACGCCGGAATATGGTTCCCCGTTATTGTTCTGCTCTGGGGTTTTATATATATTGTAAACGCCTGCTCATTTAATCTGATAATCAATGACGGGAGAGGACCCGGAGTCTCTTTTGGAAAGGTGTTCCAACTTACGCTGTCGGGCTATGCGCTCAACTATGTCACCCCGTTGGGTCTGATGGGCGGCGAGCCCTACCGTGTTCTGGGGATGTCGGAATATATTGGAAAGAAGAGGGCGGCATCGTCTGTAATACTATATTCGATGATGCATATCTACTCCCATTTTCTTTTCTGGCTCACAGCAGTCATAATCTATGTGATATTACATTTTACCGTAGGCGGACGTTATGGAATGGATCTTTGGATAACAGTTGTGCTTGCTGTTGTAACGCTGGTATTACTCTGTGTAATATGGCTCTTTTCAATCGGTTTTCGGCGCGGATGCGTTATCAAAGTCTTCGGGCTGTTAGGCCGTATTCCGCTTGTACGCCGCCGTGCAACGTCTTATTTGGAGAAATATCGCGAGGGGCTTGTCGAGGTGGACGCACGTATAGCCATGCTGCATACCTCCCGCCGCTCATCGTTCCGTTGGTCGCTTTTTCTGGAGTATGCGGCGCGAATAATATCTTGCCTGGAGTACTGGCTGCTCATTAGTCTGTTTATCCCGGGATTCACCTTTGTTGACAGTATTCTGGTTATGGCATTCTCCTCGCTTTTCAGTAACCTTATATTTTTCATGCCCATGCAGGCGGGCGGATATGAGGGAGGAATGGCTCTTGCGGTCGGAGGATTGAAGCTGCCCGGGGCTTACGGTCTGTATACGGCACTTTTGGCGCGGGTGAGACAACTGGTCTGGACCGTAATAGGCATATTACTTATAAAAACAGGAAAAACTAACAATTAATAAGCTTAATATCAATCTAATGACATTGCTATTATATATTAAATACGATTGGAAACAAAAAGAGTCTATTGCAAATATAGCTTTTTAAAGATAGTGTTTATTATGAAGAAGTATGTTGCTAAATTAACAAAAATTAACCTTGTAGGGTGAGGTAAATTCTAATCAGTATGTATTTTTGCAAAACTAACAATATTAAGTAAAATGAGACTCAAATAAATATTGCTATTTTTTGTAGCATTGACGTTTACATCAATAATATACGCACAGTCGGTAGATGTACTTTATTTAAAAAATGGAAGTATAATAAGAGGCAGTGTCGTTGAAGTGGATCCAACTAATGGCGTAAAGATTCAAACAACAGATGGCAGTTTGTTTGTATTTTCAATGGCAGAAGTCGATCATATCAGCAAGGATCAGAATATAAACAGAGGAATAAGCAGTAACGGTACTATCCGAAAAATCGATAGGCATATGAGCAATTTTTATTGGGAAGACACAAAAAAAGGACTAACCTCAGAAGAATATTCTTCCATACTTGATGATAATCTTTATGACACTTTTTATAGTGCACGTAAACAGTTTAAAACTGGTAAGGCGCTAATATATACGGGGGCAGTGTTTACTACAGTTGCAGCATTATGTTATGCTTCATATTTAAGTTCAGAATATTATGTTTATAATTTTTCTACATCTTATGATGAAAGCAAATTAGGTTTATTCTATCTTACGGCGGGGGCTGCAGATGCCTGTTTTCTTATCGGCTTTATTTTTAAAGGAATAGGAAAAGGACGTTTGGAATGGGTTAAGGATACTTATAATTCGGAACGGAGTTATTCATCCACAATTAATTTTTCGCCATCGTTAATGATGACAGCTCAAAAGGATTTGGGGTTAGGAGCTTCCGTAGTCTTTAATTTT
>JAAYLO010000296.1 GCA_012521855.1 Halanaerobiaceae bacterium | reverse complement strand
GTGTTGTACTGGGTTTCTATTTTTCATTAATGCGTTTTTTTGCTATTTTAATCTCAATCTTTCTTCCGGCAGTCTGGTTACTGCTGGCCACAAACAGGGAGCTCCTGCCTGATTTTTTGCAGTTTATAGGTGTAAAACAAGAGGGGACTGTAGGGCTTGGGCTCCAGTTTATACTGGCCAGTCTGGGGATTGACCTGATCAGGATGGCCTCTGTGCAGACACCTGACACACTGGCTACTTCTCTCAGCCTGGTCAGTGCCCTGTTACTGGGGGATTTTGCAGTACAGGTGGGCCTTTTTTCACCAGAGGTAATACTATATATGGCTATCTCAGTAATCAGTAATTTTTCAATACCCGGTTATGAAATGGCACTTGTCTTAAAAATGTTCAGGTTCATCCTTTTGATTGCAGTTATTTTCGCCGGTTTGTGGGGCTTTCTGGCAGCATTTCTCTTTATCTTTCTCTGGATGGCTCTAACAAAATCCTTTGGTGTGAGTTATTTATGGCCGATTATACCTTTTAACTATCAGGCACTTAAATCAGCTGTCTTCAGCCAGAGTGTACTGGATTTATCTCATGTCCGGCCTGAAGCATACCGTGTCCAGGATAAGGACAGGATGGTAAAAGAAGATGATGAAGAAAATGAATAAAGAGGGAAGGAGTTGTGCTTCTAATTGTCAGTAAAGATCGGTATTCCAAGGGCCTTGATGTACCATTATTATTATCCTGCCTGGCGGGTTTTCTTTGAGGAATTGGGCCTTAATGTTGTTTTATCACCTGAGACCAATAAGGATATCATTGACCAGGGGATGAGAATTGCAGTTGACGATATCTGTCTGCCTTTTAAGGTCTATTATGGTCATATCCTTTACCTGAAGGATATTGTTGATTGCCTTTTTGTTCCCCGTTTTATAAGTCTGGGGAAATATAATTATGTCTGTCCAAAATTTATGGGCCTTCCTGATATGTTAAAGGCGAATATAGCAGGTCTCCCGGACATTATTGAGCCGTTCATTGATCTCAGAAAAGGCATTTTCCCTCTAAGGAGAACAGCCCATGATATTGGCAGGAGATTCGGGAGGAATTATTTTTCCATTGAAAGGGCATATGGAAAAGCCAGAAAAATACACAGGAGTTTTATAGAGTTACAGGAAAAGGGGATCCACACCAATGAGGCCTTTGAAATGCTTTTAAAAAATAATAATATCATAAGGAGGGAGTCTGAAAAAAACCTGAATATAGCGGTACTGGGCCATGCTTATTTGCTTAATGATTATTTTGCAAGTATGGGGATAATAAAGCGGCTGGAAGGGATGGGTGTTTGTGTAAGGACAGTGGAGATGTACAGGAAATGCTGGCGTGAAAAGGCTGCTGATAAATATCACAAGAGGGTTTTCTGGTATTTTAACCGTCAGGTAATGGGTGCTGCTTACCATATATTTGAAAAGGATTCTATTGATGGTATTGTACAGGTGACAGCTTTTGGCTGCGGTCCGGATTCCCTTGTCAGGGAATTGATCGATATAGAGGGTAAGAAGAGGAAAATCTCAATTATGAATATTAATATTGATGAACACAGTGCAGAGGCCGGACTGATGACCAGACTGGAGGCTTTTGTTGACCTTATTGAGAGAAGGAAGATGGCGTGAAGAAGATAACCTTTCCACATATGGCTGATATGTATGTACCGGTCAGGGCTTTTTTCCAGGAACTCGGTTTTGAAACTGTTGTGCCGCCGGCTATAAGTAAAAAAACACTGGATCTCGGTGTCAAATACAGTCCGGAGTTTGCCTGCCTCCCGTTCAAAATTAATCTGGGTAATTTCATTGAAGCACTGGAAAGGGGGGCAGAAATCATCGTAATGGGAGGAGGATGCGGCCCCTGCCGCTTTGGCTATTATGCAGAGGTACAGGAAGCGATACTCCGGGAACTGGGTTATTCCTTTGAGATGTTTGTTATTGAACCAGGTCTTTTCAGTAATTATAAGAGGATCAGGAATGTTTTCGGGAATATACCCTTTCACAGACTGCTGCCGGCAGCCAGAATGGCCTGGAAAAAGGCTGCAGCAATTGATGAAATCTATAGACTGGTCCTGAAAATGCGGGCCTGTGAAAAGAAACCTGGGCAGGTGAATAAAATATATGATGCCTTTATTGGAGAAATAGATAATACTGTCTCAGTTGATAAGATCAGATTGATAAAAAAGGAATATGAAGAAAAAATAAAAGACAGCAAAGCTGAATATAAAAGGGGAATCGAGATAAGAATAGCAATAGTCGGCGAGATTTATCTGGTCCTGGAGCCCTTTGTTAACCTGGAGATAGAAAGGAGACTGGGAGAACTTGGTGTTGTAGTTGAAAGGGAGTTATATATAACAAACTGGCTGCTGGATTTTCTGAATCTGTCAGGAGAAAGAAAGCTGATGGAAAGGGCAGCAGGGAAATATCTTGCCAATTTTGTCGGGGGTCATGGACAGGATAGTATAGGCCATGCTGTAATATATGCAGAAAAGGCCTTTGACGGCGTAATACAGCTGGCTCCTTTTACCTGTATGCCGGAGATCATTTCCCGCTCTATTTTACCGGTAGTAAGCAGGGAAGAAGGAATACCTGTATTGTCATTATTTTTTGATGAACATAGTGCAGACACGGGCATCCAGACCAGACTGGAGGCCTTTGTTGATTTACTGGAAAGGAGAAAAATATTACAGGAGGGTTCTTTTTGTGAAAGCAGATAATGATTATTATCTTGGTATTGATGTGGGTTCTGTCAGCACTGACCTGGCTTTACTGGATAGTTTCGGCAATCTGGTTGACAAAGTTTATCTCCGGACCAGGGGCAAGCCCATCAGTATATTAAAAGAAGGCCTTAAAATACTGGAAGATAAATGGCCGGGTATAAAAATAAATGGTGTGGGGACAACCGGCAGCGGGCGCTATCTGGCTGCTGTTGTGGCAGGAGCGGATGTGGTAAAAAATGAGATAACTGCTCATGCCGTCGCTGCCTCCAGAGTAAATTCAGATGTAAAAACAGTCCTGGAGATAGGAGGACAGGATTCAAAGATAATCATTATTCGTGACGGTATTGCAGTCGACTTTGCCATGAATTCTGTCTGTGCTGCAGGAACAGGCTCCTTCCTTGACCAGCAGGCAGCCCGCCTGGAAATACCTATTGAGGAATTTGGGAAATATGCCTTAATGGCAGAAAGACCTGTCAGGATAGCTGGCCGCTGTTCTGTTTTTGCTGAATCAGATATGATCCACAAACAACAGACAGGCCATGATCTTCCGGAGATTATTGCCGGACTCTGTGAAGCAATGGTGAGGAATTATTTAAGTAATGTGGCAAAAGGAAAGGAAATAAAGCCGCCAGTGTTATTTCAGGGTGGTGTTGCTGCAAATATCGGAATAAAAATGGCTTTCGAGAAAGAATTGAAATGCCCGGTCTATATACCGGAACATCATGATGTCATGGGGGCGATCGGGGCTGGCTTACTTGTCAGGGAATTTATCCTCAAGAAAAAAGGAAAGACTAAATTCAAGGGTTTCGCTGTTGCCAGTCTTGATTTTGCCACAAGAGCTTTTGAGTGTGAAGGCTGTCCAAACCACTGTGAGATTGTAAATATATTTCAGGCAGATGAGCTGATTGCCAGGTGGGGTTATAAATGTACAAAATGGGATATGCTTAATGACAATACAGGTTAATTCCTGTAAGGAAATGGATGCCTGAGGTCAGGCATAAGCTTAATGCTTCCCTAAAATACTATAATATGTTAGAATATTAGGAAGGAGACGGATGAAAAATAAGCTGGATAGACTTGGAACCTGGGGAGGATTTCTATGGAGATTATAGTATCACATCAAATGACTGATCTGGACGGGCTGGGTGCTATGGTTGCGGCCAACAAACTCTATCCCGGAGCCAGGCCTGTTTTTACAGGAAGATTACACCGGACTGTGAGGGATTTTTTAGTATTATATAAAGACGAAATCAGGGTATATAACCTTGAAGATATAGATATAAAGAAGGTTAATCATGTAATCATGGTAGATACCTGGAGAAAGGAAAATACCGGTGATCTGTATGAACTGCTGGACTGGGATAATTGCCAGATTACGGTTTACGATCATCACAGGCGTGAAAAAACAGACTGGATCGATTTTGATTATAGTGAAGAGGTAGGTTCAGCTACTACAATACTTATTAAGAGAATAATTGCTGAAAATCTGCATTTAAATCCCTTTGAGGCAACAATATGTGCTCTGGCGATTTATGCAGATACCGGTAACCTGACCCACCTGAGTACAAGCCCTGATGATGTGAGAGCCCTTGCCTATCTGCTTGAAGCAGGTGCTAATCTGAAGATTATAAATGATTTTATCAAGGAGCCTTTAAGCAGAAAACAGGAGCAATTCATGGAGGAATTAATAATAACAAGGGAAGAGATACATATTGACGGAGTTGATATTACTATTTTTTCAATTACCAGTGAGGAATATATTCCCGGCCTGAACAGGATTACTGAGCAGATAAAGAAATTATATCATTTAAGCAATGTGTTTGTTATTTTCCATAATGGTAATACAGCCCAGATCATTGCCAGGAGTAGCGATGAAGCTGTTGATGCAGGAAAGATATGTTCAGTACTGGGCGGCGGCGGACATTCCGGGGCAGCAGCAGCGAAAGTCAGGAATAGCTCTCTGGAGGAGGTCAAGGAAGAATTGATCAGGGAGATAAATAAAAATACCAAACCGCACAAAAGGATCAGGGCAATTATGTCTTCACCAGTCAGGACGGTTTCTCCAGATACCAGTATTGCCGAGGTAGAAGAACTGATGAAGAAATATGGGCATAATGCCTTTGTTGTCTATGAAAATGATGAGATAAAAGGTATTTTTTCCCGCAGCGACTTAAGTAAAGTAAAGGGGCATAACTTAATGCATGCACCGGTAAAGGCCTACATGTCAAAAGATGTTATTACCATTGATGCTGATGCACCGGTCAATCAGGCACAAAAATTGATGGTAAAGAACGGGGTAGGCCGTCTTCCGGTCATGGATGGAGATAAAATGGTTGGTATAGTTACCAGGAGTAATATCCTGGCAGCATACTATGGTACTGATACTCCCTACCAGCACAAAAATAGATATGGGAGCAGCCTTGTAGATATTTCCAGAGCAGAAAGGGATATTTCTGCAATGCTGGAAAAACTTCCTGCTGATATACTGGAGTTTCTGAAAAAAGCGGGGCTGATAGCAGAAAGCAAGGGTTTCAGTGCCTATTTGATCGGCGGTATGGTCAGGGATATATTGCTGGGAAAGGAAAACAGGGATCTGGATATTGTAGTAGATGGCGTACTGGATGAATATATAGAGGATCTGGTCCTTGAGTTTAGCGGCAAGTGGGACTATAACAGGAAGTTCAGAACCGGCAGTATTGAGCTTCCCTCTGGTTTCAGAATTGATCTGGCAGAGACCAGAAAGGAAGTATATCAATATACAGGGGCTCTGCCAGAGGTTGAATCAACAGATATACTGGAAGACCTCTTCCGGAGGGATTATACTATAAATGTACTGGCCATCGGTTTAAATCCCGGGAAATGGGGAATCCTGCTGGATTATTTTTCCGGTGAAGCAGATCTCGAAAAAGGTTTATTACGGGCACTTCACCGTTTCAGTTTTCTGGATGATCCCACCAGGATAATAAGAGGGATCAGGCTTGCTGTAAAATTGGGTTTTACTTTTGAGGAGGAGACCTCTTCTTTGATTGAAGAGGCAATATCGACAGGGGATTTTTCCCGTCTTTCCATTGAAAGGGTTTTTAAGGAACTGGAATTATTGTTTGAGGACAGGATAACACCATATCTCATCAAACTTTTAAGGAAATATCCTGTTTTCAAATTACTTAACCTGGATATTGCGATTGAAGACAGACACCTGGAAGAAGCGGAAAGACTGGAGGAATATCTTGCAGATTTCCATAAAAAGAATTATAATATAGAAGACTGGTTAATAAGGCTCGCTGTTTTTACTGACGGACTCAAAGAGTTTGATCTCAAACACTGGAATATAAAAAACAAATATAAAAACATTCTCCTGGCATCCAGTAAACACGGTAATCTGATAAAAAGACTGGAGAAGAATATTGATAATAAAGAAATTGTAAGCTGCCTGTCCAGGCTCAGTAATGAAGAACTGTTAATCTTACTGGCGAAAAGCAGGAAGGAAATTGTGGAAGAAAAAATATTACATTATCTGGAGAATCTCCGGGACCTGGCGATCAATATTAACGGCAATGACTTGAAGGAGATGGGAGTTGAACCAGGCCCGCTTATGAGGGAAATATTGGAAAAGGTATATCAGGCCAGACTTAATAGTGAAGTTAAAAGCAGAGAAGAAGAGCTGGAATATGTTCGAAATCTGCTCAATAAAGAATAAGACTTCAGAATAGGAGTGTTTATATATTGAATAATATTTCTTATTATATTTTATTACTACCCATTGGTTTATTATCTGTTTCATTGCATGAATACATGCATGGCAGGGTCTCATATATGCTGGGTGATCCTACTGCTAAGGTGATGGGGAGGTTAACCCTGAATCCCCTGGCCCACCTGGATCCCATTGGGTTTATTTCTTTACTTATATTTGGAATCGGCTGGGCAAAACCTGTTCCTGTCAATCCTTATTATTACAGGAATCCCCGGAAAGGCATGATAC
>JAAYLO010000295.1 GCA_012521855.1 Halanaerobiaceae bacterium | reverse complement strand
ATGAAAAAATAAATACTTAAAGCCAGATATACTGTTGAAAGTAATAAAAATAGGTATTTAGTTTTTTTCATATTGAAAAATCTGTCCATCTTTCTTCCCCCTCTTAATATTTATACTCAAAATTCTTGATAAGCCTGTAATTTATAATGCTTAAACCAGCGAGCAAAACTAATAACAAAACGATCCAGATATTAAATCCCCAACCAAATACAAAAAGAAGTATTAACGGCCTGATTAGAAAGAAAACACTGCCAGATGCGATAAAAATTATACCAAGCAGGTATTGCCAGCCATAACTGTTCCCTACTAAGCAAAAAAAGCTAACGAAACTATAGAAAAGAGATAAAATAAGAAAGACCGTCAGGACTAATAACAGGTCATCAACAAATCCTCCTGAGTTTAAAACTATACCAAGTATAATGGGCATAGAAAAACAAACTGACTTTCTAATTATTACAACAACAAGGAATAAGAAAGCAGTAATAATAGAAGACCGTCTTAATCCATTAAAGATTACAGCTTTCGCAAGTGTGCTTCTGGGAGTATTTAAACTGAACAGAAAAGGTATTGTTGTAATCACCTCGTTCAACGCAATGTTAAATATATATATATGGACAAAGAGGAACAGAATACCCAAAATTTGGCCTATTATAAAAGTATATGCCGGAGAACCTACCAGTAAAAAAATCACGAAATTCACAGTTGCATTGGCCAGAAAGACTATGGAAATTATCAGTAAAGATATTTTTTCATATTGAAAGAGAGCCCATGCAATATTTTTATTTTTCTCCATTAATATTACCCCCTTTAGCCAGATTAATAAATAATTTCTGTAGATTTATAGAACTAAAGCTTATATTAAGTCTTTTAAATTCTCTTAACTCTTCTTCGGTAAAATTATCAAAAACAGTGTAATTGGCCAGTCTGCCTATAAGCTGTCTGTATATAACATTTTTATCCTTCAGTAGTTTTTCAACATATTCTTTATCTCCTGAAATGATTTTGGCTTTTTCATGAATAACCTCTATATTTTCGTTGATTAATAAAGAACCCCGATTTATTATTAAAATCCTTTCAAATAGATTTTCCAGTTCACTCATCAGGTGTGACGAAATAATTATAGTTCTTTTGTTCTTTTCATAATCTGTCAATAAGGTTTCATAGAAGAGTTCTCTGCTTACCGGATCAAGGCCGACATAAGGTTCATCAAAAAGAGTCAATGGTGCTCTGCTGGCGAGACCAATTATAATTCCCACCATAGTCTGCATTCCTCTGGATAGTTTAATATACTTCTGATCTGTATCCAAACAAAACTTATCAATTAACTCTTTGCAAAATTCATTATCCCAATTAGGGTAAACCCTTGACGCAATATCTAAAATTTTCTTTATTGATAAACCCTTGATTCCAATTATGTTAATGCTCTCCCTGGCCAGACAGACCTCCTGGGTTAAACAATCACTATTTTTCAGTTCCTCATTCCCTTTTCTTATAACACCGTTTGTAGGTTGAATTTGATTGGCCAGCAATTTTAAGAGAGTTGTCTTGCCTGCACCATTTCTGCCAAGCAAACCATAGATTTTATTTTCCTCAATCTCCAGGGAAATATTATTGACAGCTATAGTTTTATCAAAAACTTTACTTACCCCTTCCAGAATCCAGTTATTCATTTTTATCCCTCTCCCCTTTATATTCTTTAATCATCTCTATGATTTCTTCTTTACTGATACCCAATTTTTCACCTTCCTGCAATATTTCAGGAATATAATCTTGGAAAAAGCTGTTTATTCTCTTTGTTTTTATCTTCTGAGCAGCACCTGAACTGACATACATGCCCAATCCTCTTCTCTTATATAAAATGCCTTCATCTACAAGAAGATTCAATCCCTTCCGGGCTGTTGCCGGATTTACATGAAGTAGAGATGATAACTGATTTGTAGAATATACCTGTTCTTTTTCTTTTATTATTCCTTCAAGAATCTGATCTTCTATTAATTCTGCTATCTGTATAAATATAGGTGTAGTAGAATCATTTTTTAGCTCCAAACAATTCACCTCCATAGTAATGATTTTACTGTGATATTAAAAACATAGTACTTGACAGATATAAGCAGATTAGCTTATATAGTTAATTACTTGAGTAACTAACTTAATATATTATACCCATAAATTTACTTCCTGTCAACAGAAAAATAAAACACAGGGGGACGGTTCTCCTGTGCTAATATAAATAAAAAGGAATAATTGCACCTGTTAACACTGTGCAATCCCTGTGGACTGGTATTATTTCAGATTATAATTCCTCTGAATTATTTCTTTACAATCAATAATTTTTTATTTGCTTTATATTTTAAAACCTATTGTAGACAAAAAAGACACAGGAGAACCGTCCCCCTGTGTCT
>JAAYLO010000294.1 GCA_012521855.1 Halanaerobiaceae bacterium | reverse complement strand
GTTTACATCATCTGTGGAAACAGCGATTTCAATCATATCCGAAATAAAGCTGAAATGCCCCTGATTCTCACAAAATCCAAGACTCAGGTAATCTGTCAGTTGATAATCAAAATAGGGAAGATACTCTTTATCATAATATTTTATACCTATAGTATATTTTCCATTTTGATATTTCAGATCATATTCCTCAGGAACTACTGTTTCATAAACCCTGAACTCAAAAAAACCGCTGGAGCTTTCGCCCTCACTATCATTATCAAAAAGGCCGAGACTGGCCCGGTTATAATTCATGTATTCATTAAAGACATCCTCCCATATTATCTTACTATATATATTTCGTAATGAAAGTAAAATATTACTGTTTTCATCAATCACCCACTCAGTATATAAATCAATTCCCCAGCCGCCGGCCTTGAAATCCAGGTCAAACAAGGCAGTCTTCCTATGAAAACCACTATCTACTGTCACCCTCCTGCCAGTTAAAAAATTCTTATGCTCCTTTCTCTCAATGATACCTTCATAATACTGTCTTTCCAGTTTTCTGCCCCTGAAGTGTTTGCCAATTAAACCAATCCTGATATTTTCACTAAAATCAAAATACCTTCCGAAACAGATTTCACTGATGACCTGTTTGATATAATCCAGACCTAAAGTATATTCACCGTTTGCTGTTTCCCTGTCAAAATAACAGCTGGCTGTATCTTCATGGGCAGAAAAATCCATATATTCATTCTCTAAAATACCAAGGACATAACCTTCCCCGGTAGAAAAAACAATCCCTTTTTTGAGATCTGTATTAAAGGCCAGAATACCTCCCTCAAGATCCAGAACCAGGTCTTTTTCCCTGTTTTTGATATAGGCCTGTAATTCCGATAGTTCAGCGTAGTTGATGCCCTGGCACTTCATAGAAATATCATAGACAAAGAGATCATCAGCTGCATAAACAGTTGTGCTTATAGCAATAGTCAGGATAACTATCCCTGCAAATACCAGTCTTTTCATGTTTTTCACTCCATACAAATAAGGCAGCCCTGTGGCTGCCTCCTTTTTGTTTTTTTTTAACTTTACGGCAGGAGTCTCATGGTTACCCCATCTGTAAACCGGACTAAGGGGTCTCCGTTTTCAATATATATCTCTGCAAAAACCTCTTCCGCATTATTTCTGTTCCTTATTTCACCTATCCTTCCATCAGCATCGTTATAGGTAAATTCCATAAGGAGATTATCCTGATTATATACCCGGACATTGATATCATCTTTTATTCTGGCAGTCCCGGCGATATACCTGGATTCGTTGATTTCATCTTCTATCGGGAACCGGTAAGTAAAATCAACCTGATATTCCCTGTAAGCACTTCTTTCACATTGTAGATTAAGGTGGCTGTCTGCATATTCAGCCTGGCTTAATACTGCATCTATTTCAATTGTATAAGGCAGATAGTTATCTTCTGTCTCACCTTCAGCCTCTCCTCTAAAGTCTACTATATAATCACTATAGTCCAGAGTCAGTTTAATATCACCATTGAAAGCAAAGTTCTCTTCTGAAAGATTGTTATAATTACCGGAAAAGATAATCTGCTCCGGTAGAGGTGTGCCCATAGGTTTTTCATTTGTTAGTACATCTTTGTATGTAAATAGCATTTTACAGGAGCCGTCTATCTCATAATCACCAGTAGTAAAAAGGCCGGATATATAACAGGAATTCAATTGAGCCAATGTGAGATTATCATACATATCCTGCAGACTTCTTTTTTCCCTGAAATCAATCTCCAGATAACCATCATAATCAAATTCTTCTGTATCCAGTCTGCCTTCGAAGGTAATCAAATTTTCATTATCGGCAAAAAAATCCAGTTTACCGTCAAGTATGATTTTCCCGACAGAAGGCATTTGATTGTTTTCATCATCAAAGTAAGTTTTATTATCAGTCATTACACCATTAACATCCAAAATGGCCTTTTCCGGATAATATAAATACCTGATGTCTATCTTTCTGTATGGTACTTCTATATACTCTCCATTTTCATCCTCTACGTAATCAGTTTTTTCTTTTGTTTCAACCTGGACAAATTCCTTTATTTTCGCTCCTTTTGCCGGTAGCCAGCTAAAATCAAAAGACCATTCCAGTTCAGAATCTGCACTGCTGGTCATTTTGAATTGAATTTCAAAATCTGTTAAATAATAATAACGAATTTTCTTTTTTATCTTTATGCCCTCTTCTTCACCTTCCCTTATTTCTTCATGATCCTGATCAGCCTTTTTCACCTCAAGTTTAACATCATATTCGCCGATAGAATAATCACAACACAACTTATCCTCATAAGGTGTATAAGAAATCAGAAATTTATTCTCTTTCAGGATATAGTGTTCTTTAGAATTACAACCCTTTACTTGCTGCCAGTAATAATTATCATAATAATACTCTTCTTCATTTAGATTATTTTCCTTAAGAAATTCTTCATACTCCTCAAAATAATCATCATAATCAGGAGGATAATAATTCTTCAATTCTTCTTCCTGTTCAAGTATATAATCCAGCTTTTTAATATCCAGCTCATATTTCCCGGGCCCTATATGCATTAACCAATTTTCAAATAATCCAATGGCACTAACCATTTTTTCTAATCGCATTGATATGGCAACTACATAGGGGCTGAGACTGTTATTAAAATTGTTACGAAGAATATCTTCTTGATTTCTACCGGCCTCATTAAGGTATATGCCATGTTCTCTAATATCCTCTATTAATTTTTTGGCATCACCCAGGCCCGGATTTTCTTTTATATCATTTTCGCTCCTGTCATAAACCACCAGTATTACTTCCTCATTTGATTTGATGTTTAAATTACTTATTACGGATTCACCATCATATTCAATGTCTGATAAAGTTTTTATATTATCTTTATCTGCATCAATCAACATCAAACCATAATTTTCAATATCACAGGGACCTTTTATTTTTATTTTGAAAGTAATATCAGAATCCTGTCCTTCCCTGGTAAAACTCAAAGAAACAATACTCCCTGCTATATCATCACTTTCAACAGGAATTACGGTATTTTTATCAGATAATTTTAGTCTTACCCTGGTTTCCAGCAATTCTGAAAATTCCTGTTCCGAAATTCCCCTTAAATCCAGTTCATATAAACCATTAGTAATTATCTTCTTATCAGCCGTGATGACTTCGTCTATTTCTTTTCCCATTTCCATTACTATTTTTTTATCATTTTTAAGCTCTATCCTCTTTATCCCGCTTGAAATAAAACCATCCTTGACGGCAGATATCCTGTAATTCCCCTTTTTCAAAAGGAATACGGCCTGTCCATTTTCATCTATTTCCTTAATTGTCGTCTCTCCATTATATTTCTGCCATTACCCTGGTACCTGTCAATGCGTCTTCTGTTTTTCCACTCATAGCATCCCATACTTCTACAGTCAGCTTGACATTATCGACGACATCATCCAGGCCATTACCATTTTTACTGCCGCTACACCCTGCCAGAACCAAACAAAGGACAACCACCAGAAATAAAAAATGCCTTCTCATGACATTTTTCCCCTTTATATTTATAATAGTAAGTAAATACATTGTATTATTACAATATATTTACATATATTATTATATCATACATATTATGGTGTTTGCAAATCACTTTTTACGACAAATTTATTTCCACTGCTCTTCCTGATCAGGCTCCTGATTAGAT
>JAAYLO010000293.1 GCA_012521855.1 Halanaerobiaceae bacterium | reverse complement strand
GTCCACTCCCTGGGAAGCAGCCTTTAGGTCAAGTGAAACCGGCTTGTCAATTCTGGATATGAAGTTGTCCAGTTTTTCCTGCAGCTGAATCCGCACAGGACAGGGTACCAGACCTTCTACCCTGATCTTTTTTCCTGCTCCTCCCTCCGTATTTCCATGTAACTTGTCAAGCTCAGCTGCCATCTCTTTCATTAATTCATCCAGATTTATACCCTTTAATCTGACAGCATTTTTCAGGTTAATCTTACTGCCCAGCAACTTTCTTCTCTTCTCATCCTGCAATGGAGTAAATCCCTTGCCGGCGAGAAAGGGAATTAAATCCGGATATCTTTCTGTAATACTGTATATGCTTTCTTCTGGACTAAAATATCTGTTTTCCATATCTTATCACCCCTATTTATCTATAGTATCGTTTGATTGTCTCCTGACAGGACCATTCATGTCTATAAATTCAAATCTATATAAAGAGTAACAGCCTTCCGGGAGAAAAACCATGATAAATATCACAAAAAAAGCAGAGATTCTTTTTATACCTCTGCTTTCAGCTATTGATATTTTTAAATACTACTGCCTGAAGTCCAGTCCCTGTTAATCCCTCCACTACTTCTCCCGTTAAAAAGGACCCTTAGCTGTAAAATTATCTGTCCTTAAATCCTGCAGATAGATAAAATCATATTTACCATTGTTCTGCTTCAATGCTTTTTCATGCTCATCCAGGGCCTCCTGGTAACAGTTTTCACAGGCCCGGCGGGGTATGGATACAGCGTAAATCCTGCGCCTGCCGGTATAATAGTTTCTCGCTGCAGAATCGATAAGCAGATAACCGGGACAATCCTTACAATAACGGAGTTTTTCTGTCTGGAACTCACTGATACCATCTGTATCATAATATATATTTTTTTCCCTGGTATAAAATTTATCAATTTTTCCAAATATCTTCTCCGGATCAACAGTATCCCGTTTATCCCAGATTTCCAGGAGTAAACTGACCTTATTTTCTATATCCCTGGTAATCATACTGTCCTGCCTTAAATGTTCAGGATTGTAATCCGGTTCTGCTACACAACTGTAGTCCAGGCCGGCCATAGCCAGAATCAAGCCTACATTTACATAGGGAAGAGCACTCTCTATAGAATAACCGCCCTGCAGGACAGCCAGATCCGGATTGAGAAGTGCATTCATCTCTGCATATCCCCGGGCTGAAACCCTCATATTTGTCAGGGGATCAGAATAATGATTGTCCTGTCCGGCAGAATTGATAATTATATCCGGTTTGAAATCGGCCAGAACCGGTAAAACAAATTCCCTGACAACAAAAAGCAGTCCTTCATCACTGGTTCCCGGAGGTAATGGAACATTGAGGGTCCTGGCATAGGCAGCAGGCCCGCCCAGTTCATTGATAAAACCTGTACCTGGATAAAGTGTCCGGCCATCCTGATGAATTGAGATATGCAGAACATCAGGGTCATGATAATAAATCTCCTGGGTACCATCAGCATGATGAGCATCTGTATCTATAAAGGCAATCCTTTTATCAGGGTATTTATTTCTGATAGCTTCCACCATTACCGCTTCATTATTGATGATACAGAAACCCCTGTCACCATGTACAACCCTGAAGGCATGGTGGCCTGGAGGCCTCACTATGGCAAAGGCCTTATCAGTTTTTCCCTCCAGGACCAGTTCTGCTGCTTTAATGGCAGCTCCTGCAGAAATCAGATGGGAATCGGTAGTAAAGGCTTTCAATGACGGCACACAGATATTTGCCCTCAATATATCCCTTTCTTCGGCAATTTCTGCCCTGTATTCCTCTATACCCTCTATATCTACAAGGCCTTCCTCAAAAACCTGATCCCTGGTATAGAGAAGCCGTTCCTGTCTTTCCGGATGGTCGGGACTTATCTCCCAGTCAAAGGCAGGGAAAAAGATCAGACCTACACTGTTCCTGGCTTTCAGAGGTTCTGGTTTTCTCATTCTGTCTCACTCCCCACAAAATCTGCAATAGGACCTGGTTTTATCTGGGCCTTGACCTCCATAATCTTGCCAAGGGTACTGAAACCCCTGATGACATTAAAACTCT
>JAAYLO010000292.1 GCA_012521855.1 Halanaerobiaceae bacterium | reverse complement strand
GAGAAGCAATGATTGTAATTGAATTAATATATCTGATGTTTTTTTCTATAGTATTATTTTCAATAACTTATCTCCGCTTTAGAAAGGTGAATTAAATTGTATGGAAATAGATCAGGTTCATTGAAAAACAAAATAATCATTACTCTATGTTTTCTATTATTAGTATTCATAAGCCAGTATGGCCTGGCTGGTTCAACAGAAGATATTAATACTGGAGAGAGGGATCTGAATCAATCCATTATTGATTTTGTTACTAAAATATATCAGAGTTATTCTGAGGAAGACTTTAAGTTTGTTTATGAAAAACTTCATCCTGATTTGAAAGATATTATTTCAGAAGAGGAATATATAAAATTTCAGGAAGAGAATTTCCGGAAATACAAACTGGAGATTGGCAAAATAAAGGTAATGGCTGAGGTATCGGAAACTGTATTACCGGATAAGTTTACCGGTTTACTAAAAACTGATGAAGAGGTATATACAATAAAGGTTTCTTATGAAATGAAATTTGAGACAGCGGGAATAGAAAAGAAGCATGAAAACGAAAAGGAGATCCTGATAGCCAGGAAAGATGAAAAACTCTATTTGCTCTGGGATCCCTCAATAGTTGATGATTAAAAGCAAAAGGTGAAAAAGATGAAAAAGGAAACTGTCATAGAGATGAGAGATTTGTCCAGGAAATATAAGAGTAAAGTTGCAGTAAAGGATATCAGTTTCGAGGTAAAGAGAGGAGAGATCTTTGGTTTACTGGGTCCAAATGGTGCGGGCAAGACAACGACCATCAATCTACTCCTTGGATTACAAAAACCTGATCAGGGTTATTGCAGGATATTCGGGAATGATTCGAGAAAAATCAGGGGAGAGATATACAGGAAACTGGGTGTTGTTTTTGAAGAAAAGAACCTGTATATCCGCCTAAATGGTTTTCAAAACCTGAAGTTTTTTGCAGATCTGTATGATGTTAAACATGATATAATTTATCAACTACTGGATGAATATGAGTTGCTGGATGCAGCCTCCAGACAGGTAAAGACCTATTCAAAGGGAATGAAACAGCGTCTTTTAATTTGCAGGGCACTATTGAATGATCCTGAACTTCTGATACTTGATGAGCCTACAGACGGCCTGGATCCTGTCTCTCTGCGGATTATCCATAATTCCCTCCTGGGACTGAAAAAAAAGGGAAAAACAATTTTGCTCTGTACTCATTATATGGAAGAGGCAGAGCGTTTGTGTGACAGGCTGGCCATCATAAATAAGGGGGCTCTTATAGCTCTTGATACACCCGGGAATTTGAAAAAGAGTCTTGGCGAGGAGATCCTGGAGATAAGGATAGAGCCTGCAGAGGAAGCCAATATTACAGTAATTAAAAATATACTGGACTCAGGGGACATGGTATATGATGAAAAAAACAAAACTATATTACTGCCGTTAAATAGTCCTGGAATTGGAAGAAAAATTGACATAATTAAGGAGTGGGCAGATATAATCAGTATTCATTCCCGGGAAGCTTCATTGAGTGATATTTTCCTGAAATTGACTGAATGCTGATACTGGATTATTAAAACCCCGCTAAATTTCAAGCGGGGTTTTTGTAGTCTATCAGCTGAAGGCCAGTAATGTTCTTCTCCTGACTTCTTCCGGCTCTTTGATCCATTTTACCCAGGTCCTGTCTGTTATAATATTAGATAGAAACCTTTTCCAGGATTCATTGCTGAGATCAATACCGTCATTTCTAGCTATTTCTCCTTCTTCATCTGTAAAGGCCAGCTGCCAGGGTGCAGGTATATCTTTACCTAATAGGCCTAACTGCTTTGCAGCAAAGTGGGCCCAGAGAATGGTGAGTGCTATAAAGCTCGGTTCAGGACTGGCTTTATTCCTTTCCTCTATACTCTTTTGAATACCGACCTTGATCTGCTCTGGGTCTAAAGCTTCAGGTGATTCAACTGCAAAGGCTTTCTTTACTCTTTTCCGTAATTTTATATTCTTACGGTTTTTCCTTTTTTCCTCTTTTTCTTCCCCTTTATGTACTGTTGAACTCTGGCTTATTCTGGCAGTATGGCTACCGATGATAAGACCCAGAAGGAGGAATATTATCCCCATATTGCACCCCGCTTTCCTGTTGAAATAAATATAACTATCTATATTAAATAATTAAATATATTTATATAAAACAGGGTATAGACAGGTCTATACCCTGTCGATTAAGTTGTCTTTATTGTCTTGAATCATCTGTATTTATCATTAGTACATATAAATAAGGTTTTCTGCACTAGTCGTTAAATAAACCGTCAATCAGGCGGATTCTGACAGAATCTTCATCAAGTTCTATATCTATATCAAAAAGAACATCAAATTCGATAACCAGGAGCTGTTCAAATTCAGCCTTCAATCTCTTATCACGGTCTCTGCGGCGTCTGCGGCCTGCTACTGTGTTTTCGTTTGATTCCATAATATCTGCCCCCCCTTCTAAAAGAACTTAGTATATATTATGATTGATGTTAATATAATGGTACAAAATAAAAACACCCGGCCTGAAAAAATAACCAAAGTGTCTGCTGGCCAGGCGTTGGAGTAGACGCTCCGGATTTATCCTGTGCCGGTCTCTCCGGCTATGTTATCTAATTGATAACTAAGATAAATTTGTACTATATGGAGAAGGAACTCCTGATAAAGAATTGCTGCTGTTCCTGTACTTGAAATGGGAAAATTATGGTGATATAATAGAACCATAAATATAGCCTGATAAACACCGGTTAAACCGGTGTTTTCCATTGGAAAAATAAAAGGCAGGGGGTGTGGGCAGGGTGCCGGATTTCTGGAATTGTGTGGAATTTTCCCATAAACTTTTCAGGGAACATATTGGAAAAGGGGCTGTAGTCGTTGATGCGACTGCAGGAAACGGCCTGGATAGTTTATTTCTGGCAGAACTGGTTGGAGATAAAGGAAGGGTTTATTCTTTTGACATTCAAAAAAAAGCTGTTCAGAATACGGAGAAAAGATTGTCAGAAAAAAAGTTCCTTGACAGGGTGAAAATCATTGAAGACAGTCATGCCAGGCTGGAAAAATATATCTGTGAAAAAGAGATAGACGGCATGATCTTTAACCTCGGATATTTGCCGGGCGGGAACAGGGAGATTGTCACAGAAAGCAGAACAACTCTCACTGCCCTGGAAAAAGGCCTGGAGCTATTGAAGAGGGGTGGAATAATAGTGCTGGTAATCTATACGGGACATTCTGGCGGCAGGGAAGAACTTGACGCTATTCTGGAGTTTACTTCTGCTTTGAAGGCAGATGAATATAATGTTTTGAGATATCATTTTATAAATCAGGAGAATTCTCCTGAGCTTATAGCAGTTATAAAAAGATAAGCTCCTGCAAAATAATATAAGAGAAGGAGTCAGGCCATGTCATTATATTATCCTTATTCCGCTTACCTGAAAAATAAATATGGAAAGAAAACATATAAACTGCCTGTCAATTTGCCTGTCAGCTGTCCCAACAGGGATGGAAATCTGGGTACGGGGGGCTGTGCATTTTGTGGTGAAGAGGGAGCAGGATTTGAGACTTTACCGGCAGAATTCACTGTCAGAGAACAGCTTGAAAAGAACAGGCACTATATCGGTGAAAAATATGGAACAGAGCTCTTTATTGCCTATTTTCAAAACTTCAGCAATACCTATCTGCCATTGGAGAAACTGAAGGATTTTATCAGGGAGAGCCTGGAAATAGAAGGGATTGTTGAGATTTCTCTTTCCACAAGACCGGATTGTGTCAGTGAAGAATATATGGGAGAAATAAAGAAACTTATCAGTAAAGTAAAGCCCGGGGTGAACCTGAGCCTGGAGATGGGCCTGCAGACAGTAAATTATCATACCCTGTCAACCCTGAACAGAGGCCATACACTGGCTGAGTTTATTGATGCATTGCAGGTTGCCAGGAAATACGGGATTGAAGTTGGCACTCATTTGATACTCAATCTGCCTGGTGATGATATGCTGGATGTGATGGAAAACGCCAGGATTCTGTCTGCCCTGAAAGTAGATAATGTGAAACTGCATGCATTATACATCCGGGAGGACACTGAATTGGGCAGAAAATACCTGAAAGGTCTCCTGAAAATGATTTCACTGGATGAATATATCGAGCGGGTAATTACATTTCTTGAATATCTGGATCCCGGGATTGCCGTTCAGAGACTCCTGGGCCGGGCTCCAGAAGAAAAAAGCCTTTTTGCCAACTGGGACCACAGCTGGTGGAAGATACAGGATATGATTCTGAAGGAAATGGAGAGGAGAGGGAGTTTCCAGGGAAAAAAATTTAATTATTTAAATGGTAAAGCACTGAGGAAATTTCAAAAAAGATAGGGCTCTTTTTGCAAATCGTTTGCAAAAGCCTTGACAGTTTCTGCAAAATCCAATATCATATGTGTATAGATGCAAATCATTTGCATATAATACAGAGTGGATTAACATTATATATTATATAATGAGAGAAAATATGGAGGAACCGGATCAGTGAAAAAGAGTATTATCCTGATTCTGGCTGTAATAATGCTTTTAACAGCCTTTTATTTCTTTACAAATGAGAAGAAAACCCTTAAGGAATATCAAGATGATTCCGGGAATATTATCTATACGAGTATCTATCCTCTTTATGAACTGGTAAAGGAAATCGGGGGTGTGGATACGGATATTGCCATTGAATTCGTTGTTCCTTCCGGTTCAGAGATTCATAATTATGAGCCCTCACCGAGAAGCCTGGCCCTCCTGGAAAATGCTGACATATTCCTTTATATAGGTACAGGGCTGGAGCCCTGGGCGGAGAGAATAGACGTATCACTGGCAGCTTCCGGTGTGAAGACAGTAGAACTCAGTAAATATCTGGATTTAATCAGATATGACGAAGAGAGAGTAGAAGTGCATTTTCATGGAAAAGGTGAACGTCATCATGAAGAAGGCCATCTTCACGGGATATATGACCCTCATGTCTGGCTTGACCCTCTTAATATGAAAAAGATGGCGGAAATTGTAAAAGATGAATTGATATTACTGGATCCTGATAAGAAGGAGATGTATATAGATAATTACCTGAATTATTTATCAAGATTGGAAGAACTGGAAAGGGATTTTAATATTCTGGAAAAAAAGAAAAGAGATATTATTGTTGTTTCACATGCAGCTTTTGGCTATCTTGCTGAAAGATATGGTTTCAGGCAGCTGTCCCTTCTGGGAACAACACCACATGGAGAGCCGACACCGGGGAGCCTGGCTGAGATTATCAGGATGATCCGGGAAAATGAGATTGAATATATTTTTGTTGAGACCTTGACAGATGACAGGATTGTAAATGTGCTGATAGAAGAGACTGGTGTAGAGGCGCTGCCCCTGAATCCATTCCTGGGCTTAACGGCTGAAGAACTGGAGAATGGAGAAGATTATTTTTCTATCATGAGAAAAAACTTAACTAATCTAAAAAAGGCACTGGTGGAATAAATTATGACAAAAATGGTGAGAGTTAGGAATTTGTCTTTCAGTTATGACGGGCATCCAGTATTGAAAAATGTAAATCTGGATATTGAAAAAGAGGATTTTGTTGCTTTTGTCGGCCCCAATGGCTCAGGAAAGAGTACCTTGATGAAATTAATGATCGGTGAACTGGTTCCTGACAGCGGGGAACTGAGGATTCTGGGTACAGAGATTAGTGAATTCAGGGAATGGTCCAGAATCGCCTATATGTCACAACAGGTCAGGAGTTTTAATTACAGCTTTCCGGCTACTGTGAAAGAGATAATAGCTGCAAATCTCTATCAGGAGATGGGGTTTTTCAAAGTCCTGAATAAAAAGCTTGAGGAAAAAGTTGAAAGCATTCTTGAACTGGTCGGCCTTGAGGACTACAAGAATAAGCAGATTGGAAGTCTATCGGGGGGACAACAGCAGAGAGTATTTATTGCCAGAACACTGGTTAATGACCCGGAGCTGATTTTCCTCGATGAACCTATGGTGGGTATAGATGCAGCCTTTCAGGATGACTTTATTGATTTGATAAACAGACTGAATAAAGACCTGGGGAAATGTATTGTGATGGTATCACATGATATTCATGTGATCAGTAAACAGGCCAATAAAATTGCCTGTTTCAGTAATCAGAATGTCTTTCTTCATGATAGTGCTGATTTTGAAATTGATGAAATTTATGGAGAGATTGGCTGTCAGAAACGGATTATTCCAGAACATCAACATATAAATGGTGGTGACACTGATGCCTGAGGTCTTTACCTATTCATTTATGCAGAGGACCTTTCTGGTAGGGAATATTATAGCCGTAATAGCTCCCCTTATCGGTGTTTTTCTGATTTTGAAGAGACTGTCACTAATAGGTAACACCATTTCACACATAGCACTGGCCGGGGTGGCAATGGGCTTATTATTGGGGATATATCCTGTATTTCTGGCAATATTATTTTCAGTACTTGCTGCCCTTGGAATTGAAAAAATCCGCAGCAGATTCAATGACTATGCTGAATTGTCTCTTTCCATAATACTGGCAGCAGGTTTAGGTATAGCTGCGATTTTAATTGGTATGCTGAAAAACTCTACAGGTATAATGAGTTATTTATTCGGAAGTTTGACTATTGTTTCTACACAGGATTTATATGTAGTAATTCCAATGGCAATAGTAATTCTCCTTGTAATCTTTGTTTTTTACTATGGTTTTTTCTTTCTTTCTTTTAATGAAAAAGAAGCCCGGCTGGCTGGAATCCCCGTTAGATTTTTGAATTTGTCTTTTATGATTATTATAGCTGTAACTGTTTCCCTTTCAATGAGAATAGTGGGAGGATTGTTGATTGCTTCACTGATAAGTATTCCGGTGGCTTCAGCTTTACAATTGGCCCGGAGTTTTAAAGAAACTATATTTCTGAGCGTAATGGCAGGAGTTTTGTCTGTCAATACAGGATTAATCAGTTCTTATTACCTTGATCTGGCGCCTGGAGGAACAATAATAATTGTCAATATATTGTTTTTCCTTCTGGCTCTGTTTCTTAAGTTTCTAAAGAAGAGGGGAAGAGTCTGAATGGAGAAGCTTGAGGATATTCTGAAAAATGTATTGAAAGGCAATGATATCAGGATAACCAGACAGAGAGAAGAAATTTTGAAGATTCTTTATGAAGCAGAACGGCCAGTTACAGCAAAAAAAGTTTATTCAATTTTGAGAAAAAAACTCCCGTATATACGTCTGTCTACAATATATCGTAATTTAAATCTTCTGGAAGAAAAAGATATCTTAAGGAAAGTAGAATTGAATATGGACAACAGGGAAAGCTCTTTTGAATTTTTTCGCGGGGAACATCATCATCATCTTGTATGTATCAGCTGCCAGGAGATTATTCCTCTGGAGTGTCCCCTTGCTGAATATGAAAAAAGACTGCAGAAAGAAACCAATTATACTATAATTGACCACAAAATAAAAGTATATGGTATTTGTCCCGAATGCAGGAAGTAATAGAGACCTGGTTTTTTAGTGAATAGAGGAAAGAATAGGTCAGGCTGTCTTTTGATTAAGACAGTTTTTCTTATTTATACAGTTTTTAAGGATAATAAAATAAAGAAAACAGAATTATATTCCATCAAAATGCGTATAGTGTAGTGTAATGTAATATAAATTTACCAATAATTTAGAAAACAGGCAGGAAATATTTGATAAATATAGAAATATATAGCCAGAACATAAATGCACAGGAGGAATTATATGACTGAATTAATGAGGATTGCCAGGTACTTTAATATCAAGACAATTGAAAATGATAGAAAATACTGGCTATTTAGAGCAGTAGATTTACCTGCGTTAAAGGAGTTCTATGATAAGCGATATATTGCTTTAGATGCAGGAAGTAATTTAGAAACTGCTAATGAATATAATGAATATTTAGATATTTTTACAAATGGCATGATAGAAAATGATTTTGTAGTAGCTACAGACCCTGAATCAAGTGAAATAATAATTGGTGAAATAATTGATAATGGGAATGTAGGGTCTGGAGATTTACGGAAATATAGGAAAATGATATGGTTAAAATATTTATCCTTAGATAGTCTTGATT
>JAAYLO010000291.1 GCA_012521855.1 Halanaerobiaceae bacterium | reverse complement strand
TGTGTAGACAGAGTAAATGCGGTTATTCAGGAGAATCTGGCGGGTATCAGGGTTGTAAAGTCCTTTAACCGTCAGGATTTTGAAGAGAAAAAATTTAAGAAAAGAAATGACGAGTTGAGGGATACTGCTTTAAAGGCCATATCTCTGGTAATCTTTTTGATGCCTTTATTAAATCTAATAATCTATTCTACTATTATTGCTGTGCTATGGTTTGGGGGTATGCAAATTACAGCAGGTACCATGGGTGGTGGTGAACTTATCTCTTTTATCACCTATATTACCCAGATACTGATATCCTTGATGATGTTGTCCATGTTTTTTATGCAATTTATCCGGGGTTCTGCTTCTCTCAGCAGGATAATGGAGGTCCTTAATACCGATTCAGAAATCAGAGAAGTTCAGGAACCTGTCAGAGAGTTGAAGGATGGTTCTGTTGTCTTTAAAAATGTTTATTTCCGTTATCCCGGTAGTAAAGAATGTACTTTGAAAGATGTCAGTTTCAGCATAAAATCAGGAGAAGTACTTGGGATTATTGGGTCTACAGGTTCTTCCAAATCAACACTGGTTCAGCTGATACCAGGGCTTTATGATGTTTCGGAAGGTTCCGTGATTGTAGGCGGCCATGATGTCAGGGAATATGATTTGAGAGCATTACGGGATCAGGTGGCTTTTGTTTTGCAGAAAAACACACTGTTTTCGGGAACTATACGGGAAAATATGCAGTGGGGTAAAGAAAATGCTACAGATGAAGAGATTATCAGGGCTCTCAAGCAGGCTCAGGCCTGGGAGTTTGTTTCTCAATATGAAGATGGCCTGAAGCATAGGGTTGAACAGGGTGGAGAGAATTTCTCCGGTGGTCAGAAACAGAGATTAACTATTGCCAGAGCCTTACTAAAATCCCCCAAAATTATAATTCTGGATGATTCCACCAGTGCTGTAGATATGGCTACAGATGCCAGGATACAGCGGGTATTTAAAGAAGAATTGAAAAATGTAACTACTATTATTATCGCCCAGAGAATTGCTTCTATCCAGGATGCTGACCGTATTATTGTAATGAATGAGGGGAGAATAGAAGCATCCGGTAATCATGAAGAGTTACTGGAGAAATCACCTGTTTATAGAGTAATCTATGAGACACAGCAGAAAGGGGTGATAGCAGGATGAGAAGACATGCTAGAATGGATGGGCATGGTAAAGCAGGAGGACATCAAATGTTACGTCCCAAAGACCCCAAAAGGACCCTGCTCAGGTTATTCAGCTATTTTAAATATAATAAGTTGCTATTTATCAGTGGATTATTTTTTATTATTCTTGGATCTCTTGCCCAGATAGCGGCCAATGCCATGTTGAGCCCGATAATCGATACACTTCTGGAAAATCGAGGTATGGGATTTTTTATTAAGTATATTTTTATTATGGCCGGGCTGGTTATTTTCATTTCTATCGGCCAATATTTAGGTAATCTTTTTATGGCAAAACTGGCCCAGAGTACTGTTCATAAGATCCGGGAAGAAATGTTTTCACATATGGAGAAATTACCCCTTTCGTTTTTTGACAAACATTCTCATGGTGAGTTAATGTCTACATTTACAAATGATGTGGATATGCTCAATCAGGCTCTGGAGCAGAGTGCTTCCCAGGTTGCCATTTCCGTGGTGATGGTGGCAGGGACTTTTGCCATGATGCTGTATTTAAGCCCTATTATGACCCTGGTAGTTATCGGTATGTTAATAATAATGCTTTTTTCAGTAAAAATTGTCGGGCAGAAATCAGCCCATAATTTTCGATATCAGCAGGCTTCACTGGCTGATATGAATGGTTATATAGAAGAGATGATATCAGGCCAGAAGGTTGTAAAAGTTTTTAATTATGAAGAGCGGGCAATAGATAAATTCAGGAAAAAGAATGAAGAGCTCCGTAAAGCCAGTACCCAGGCATCTACTTATGGAGTAATGTTGATGCCTGTTATGGCCAATCTATCCTTCGTTCTTTACGCTTTTGTATCGATGCTGGGGGCTCTCCTGGTAATAAAAAACAGAATGAGTGTTGGTAATATTGCCTCTTTCCTGCAGTATACCAGAACCATTTCGAGACCGATTACACAGGTTTCCAACCAGTTTAATATATTATTTGCT
>JAAYLO010000290.1 GCA_012521855.1 Halanaerobiaceae bacterium | reverse complement strand
GACCCGGGCCAGCTCATATGTATCAATATCCACTCCATAACCGGGATGTGTAACAAAATCTACCCTGTACTTCTGCACTGCTTTTATCAGGGTTTTCGTGTTCTGTTTCCTGATCTCCTTCCTCTTTCCCGGCCTAAGTTTATAGGTTATCCTGTTCTTAATTACAATATCCTTATAGGGCCGGTATGAATGAGGATAGAGAAGGAGGTGAAAACCCGCTGCTGTAATATCAAGTTCTTCCAGAACCCCTCCAGGTACATCGAGATCACCGGCACTGTTAATGATATTGGCCTCCACCCCGGAATACAGTTTTATATCCGGATATTCATCCTGTAAGCTGCTGATAAGTTCCCTTATTTCAAGCAATTCTTCTGAATCCTTTACTCCCAGCCTGATAAGGTTCCAGCTTAAGGGGCCGTGATCGGTTATGGCGAGCTCCCTCAATCCCTTTTTCAGGGCCGTCTCAATATTTTCCCTGATATCTCCCCTGCCATGGCTGAACTGGGAATGGGTATGATAATCACCAAAAAATCTCACTAGACCAGTAACCCCGCTTTCCCGGCAGCCATGCCCAGAAACACGGCCGTATATACCAGCTCAAACAATGGCAGTTCCTTCATATCCCGGAACAAAAACTGGGAGATAATCAATATAGGATATCCAGCTGCAAAAGGCGGAGGAAGAATTCTTCCCGAAACAAAAACAGCAAGAAAGAGGTTGAGGAAAACCAAAGAAGAGGAATTGATTCCATCAACCGGGAAAATCCTGAAAAACTCCCTGATCTTTAGATATGCTGTTAATCTCAAAGCGATACTGGCCACTAGACAGAGAATGATTGAGGAAATGCTTCCCTGTAAAGCTGCTGCCGAACAGATAAAAAGCAGGAGATGCTCCAGATATTCCCTGAATTGACAGCTGCCTTTTATCAATAAACTGCCCTTTATTAGAAAAATTATCAGGCCTGCAAAAGGCAGCAGCTGGCCGGATATATTGAGTTCATTAAGTATATTGACTGGCGTAAACTCCAGAAGCTTTTTCCAGAGAGGTATCAATAATATCGAAAAGAGAAAAAAGAATCCATAGAGGTATTCCCTCTTTATCTCCCTGAAAAGGTATTCTTCCTTTATCAAATAGGCAAGAGAAAAAGTATAGATGAAAAAAATCTCCATATTTATATTCCCGGTAAAAACCATCAGTATAACCGTTGTGATACTGATAAACAGAGAGCCTGAACCTGCCCCCCAGAGTAAGCCGGTTAATCCTGCTGTTATAAATCCCATACTTAAGTTGCCCAGAAGTGCAGAAATAACAGGGGGCAGGAAAAAGAGACCGAATAATTTGTCTGTTTTCAAATCTTTCCCTCCCGTAAATTCCATTAAAAAACGCTTTCATAAAGAAATTAAAATGAAAGCGTTGTTTATTATATAATTATGTCCAGAAATCATGAATATATACAGATAAATTCATCAGCCATTATATTTTTCTATTTTCTCCAGAAAACTTTTTTCCGGGTTTTTCATAATATTTAAAAAGGTGAGTTTACCCACCTTTACCGGCTCATTTCCATAAAGAACAGCAGGATTACCCTCCATCTCTTCTATGGTGGCCAGACCCAGGACATTGTTCAGGGAATAAAAGTTCCTGTAACCCGGCATTTCCAGGGGGATGGAATTATAGTAGTGTAATAAGCCGGGTATATGGGTCTTTACATCAGATATCATTTTTTCTAATGCCAGCATCCCCTTTTCTTCATTACTTTCTTCCAGTAATCCATCAATTGTAATATTGAGGCTTTTTAATGGCCAGTAATGCTTTTTCTTTGTCTTAATATCTTCCCTGATATCCCTGATCAGGTTAACCTTCTGCAAAAACTGTCCTGATGTATTATAATTTGCCAAAAGTATATCATAATCCCTTTCGCTTACATAGGAATAATAAACAAGCAGGTCTGTCAAAAATCCTCCGACAGTACCTGCCACATAATAACAGTACTCATCCAGATCAAGAAATGTATTTATTTCTTTACTCAGGTATTTTTTCATGCCCAGGTTCATCTCTGACAACCACTTATATGAAACCTCTTTGACAAAATCTTCAAGGCTGTCATATGCCTCCCGTAAAAGGACTGCGTTGGCAACCATCTCTTTTAGCGGATCTACCGGCATAAATTCAGCAAATGAGGTAATTTCAGCAGCAGTTTTTTCTGCATGATAATTATCAGGCCTGAATAATTCCACAACCTGATCCATCATTTCTTTTCTTCTCTCCATGCTGATATCTTTATCAGATATTTCATCCTCAAAACTATCAAGAAGTCTGTCCTGTAAATAGATAATTGTTACTGGAACTCTCATTATTTCATCCAGCATAGGGATAGAGAGTGCAAAACTGCGGGAAACCCCGGGTAATATTTTTTTGCAGAAACTGACAGCTTTTTCAGACAAAAGATATGCCTCCTCACTCAATTTCCATTAAAATAAAACTGTTTTTTTTTATTTTATCATATTCCAGCTGCCCTTGCAAAAAAACCTTCAGTTTCCCTCATTCTCTATTATCTTTTTTACTTTTTCCAGATAAAAGCCTGTCAGACTCTCTGCCGTCTCCATATCCTGTCCTTCAACATAAATATGAAAGACCGGTTTTTCACTGTCCGGGACAACCAGTGCCCATCCATTATTATGCCTGAACTTAATTCCATCAATCAATTCACTCCCGGCATCACTCTCTTTACTGAGCTGTCTCATTACCCGGCCTTTACTCTTCCAGTCACAATTAATTTCAGCATAATTAAGGAAAAACTCAGGCAGTCTGTTGAGTATATTATCAATACTTGCATTTTTCCGGGCCATCTCTTCCAGTATCAGGGCTAAGCCCGCCAGTCCGTCAGTAAAGGGGTAAAACTTCAGGATTCTGCTAAAAGACTGCTGATTGTTCTGATAATAACTGGACATGGCAGCCTGTGGATTCATGGGAGTATATTCTACTGTTGCACCAAACTCTTCTGCCAGGGACTCGACAACCAGTGGTGTATTTACGGGAACAGGCAGGTGCTTTATTCCCCGCTCCAGTAATATGTAGGATATTAAAACCTGATACTGGCAGTTGTTTAACATCCTCCCTGCCTGAGTAATAATATAGAGTCCTTCAGCATTATGGTCAATTATTACTCCCAGGTCTGAACCATTGGCCTTCATTATCCTGGAGACCCTGGCCCTGGCCTCCATTCTTTTTTCAATACTGATAGGCAAGCTGTCTTCAGAGTAATTCCTGGTTGAAAGAAGCTGGCAGTTCAGTTTATGCAGGAACAACGGTAATATATCCCCCAGGCTGTCATGTTCATAATCTACCACAACACTGAAGTAATTCCTCTTTATTTCCTCCAGATTGAGACTCTCTGTCAGGTCTTCCAGGTATTTTTTTGCCATTTCAGGGGCATAAGCAAAATCACCTATTTCATTTATAAAGACCCTGTGAAACTCCCCTGTAAAGAACTTCTTCTCAATCTCCTTCTGTTCTGCTATAGAGATATTTACTCCATCCTGATCAAAAAACTCCAGAACAGTCTTGTTGGCCTCCTTTGAGCTTACCCTGATGTGGACACCGCCCCTGGCATTCAGGTGTACTACACTATAGCGGGTAACCGCAGAAATACTCTCCCCTATATCAACCACATTTATCCCTACAGTCTGCAGGCCTGAAACCATGGCTCTTTTCAGGGCACTGGAGATATTATATGAATCACTGCCCAGTACTACCTCATCACCTTTGCCTAAAGTAGAACCATAGGCAACAGCCAGATTGGAAACAAACTCCGCCGTAATGTCAATATTACTATCACCCACAACACCCCTGTTGCTGAAAAGATCTCTTTTCCATGTTTCCTGCCTGATAATATTTGTATCAACCACGGTTCTGTCCTCTATTTCTTTCTCCGGCCAGATTTTTATACCAGGTTTCAGTCTACTCTCTCTCCCGATAATTACATTTTTTCCTACAACCGCCATGTCAAAAATTGCTGCCCTGTTTTTGATGGTCACATTATTTGCAATAAGGGCACCTCTGATCTCAACATTTGATTCAATATAATTATTATCCCAGATAACACTATTTTTGATAGAAGTATTGGCGGCAATACGGCAATTCCTGCCTATAATACAGTTCTGCAAATGGCTGCCGGCTTCAATTACACTCCCCTCACCGATATAGACCGGGCCGTTTACCTCTACACTCTCATCCAGTTCTACTGCATTTTCCAGAAAAATATCCTCACCGACCACACAACAGGGCTTTATTTGAAGATCATTAATCCCTTCCAGCAAGTCAAACTGGGTTTGATAATATGCCTCAATGCTGCCGATATCATTCCAGTAACCCTCAAGGGCAACGGCACAGAGATTCATTTCTTTTTCCAGCATCAAGGGGAAGAGGTCTTTACTGAAATCATATTTTTGATCTTTTTCATAAAGATCAAAAATAACCGGCTCCAGAATATAGATACCTGTATTGATGGTATCACTGAAGACCTGCCCCCAGTTTGGTTTTTCCAGAAAGCGGACTATTCTGCCATTATCATCTGTCATTACTACACCATAATCCAGGGGGATACTCTCCCTGGCCAGTATCAGTGTAGCATCAGCTTTTTCGTCTTTATGAAACCTTATGGCTTCATCCAGTTTGAAATCTGTTATGGCATCACCACTTATAACAATAAAGGTTTCATCCAGAAGCTCATCAGCATTATGAACACTCCCGGCTGTACCCAGGGGTTCTTTCTCAACAAAATACTGTAAATTAACACCCCATTTCTCTCCATTGCCAAAATAATCTTCTATCTTCTGCGGTAGATAAAATGAAGTTACTGCAATATCTGTTATCCCTTCCCTTTTTAACAATTCAATAATATACTCCATTACCGGATAATTAACAATCGGAACCATTGGTTTTGGCAGTTCACAGGTTAAAGGGCGAAGACGGCTTCCCTGCCCGCCTGCCATTATTACTGCTTTCAAAATTCATACCTCCTCATTTTATAGATTCAAAATAATTAAGTTCTGGCACTGGATGCATATCTATGTACAAAATTGTTTTCCTCACTCTTTTCCCTCTTATTCTTTTCTTTCTCCGTGGTCCAGTCACTCTTCAGGTATTCATAGAGCACATCTTCATATATTTCCATAGTCTTTCCGGCTATTTTATTCCAGCTGAAATCCCTGATAACCTTTTGATATGCCCTGTCAGCAATATCCGCTGCTTTCTTTTTGTTGTTAAGTATATAGCAGATCTTCTCTGCCAGTTGTCCCGGATCATTGGGGTTTACAGTAAAACCATTCTCCCCGTTATGAACAAACTCAGCCAGTTCCCCCACATTACTGACCACAAGAGGGGTCTTTGTCACCATTGCCTCCAGGGCAACTATGCCAAAAGGCTCATACAGACTGGGAAAAACCGCAACATCCGCAATCTGGTACAACCTGTTTCTATCCTCATCATCAATGAAACCTGTAAAATATATACGGTCAGCAATACCCAGATATTCCGCCTGTGAACGAAGATTTTCCAGAAACGGGCCCTTTCCGGCTATTATAAATTTGGTTGAAGGATTTGTTTTAAGTATCTCCGGTATAGCCTGGATTAGGACCTGTATACCTTTTTCCCTGACCAGCCTGCCTACATAAAAAACAACATCTTCGGCAAAACTCGCATAGTTTTCTCTGAATCCCTCTTTATGAACTAGCCGGAAATTCTCCGGATTAACACCATTCGGGATAGTTATAACCTTATCTTCAGGAAGCTGGAAAAGGTGCCGCACTTCATTATTCATATACTGGCTGCAGACTATAACCTTCCAGGCCTCAAAGGTAGCATACCATTCCAGATCATTAATATATCTCTGCAGGTCATTATAAATTCCGTGATTCCTGCCGTATTCAGTGGCATGAATCGTATATATTAATGGAAGCTTTAAAGAGTGTTTCAAGACCTTACAGGCCCAGAATACCAGCCAGTCATGCCCGTGTATTATGTCGATTTCCTTTATTTCACTATAGAGCTGTATTGCCTTATCCAGTAGTTGAAAATTAAGATGGAGGATATTATCTACAAAGTTATTGGCAGAAACAGCTACAGAATCAGCCCGTAAAACATGTACCCCGTTTATAAGCTCTTCTGCCGGCAGCTCTGCTGAACCCTGTGTCAGTACATAGACCTTCTCTCCTTTTCTGGCCAGGGATT
>JAAYLO010000289.1 GCA_012521855.1 Halanaerobiaceae bacterium | reverse complement strand
TTGAAGAAAGCAGAGAAGAGATTAAAAATGCTCTTTTAAATCAGAAGAAGGCAGAGACATTAAATAATTATATAAACGATTTAAGGGAAAATGCTGAAGTCGAGATATTATTATAGAGAAAAAAGAGAACCCTGAGCTTTTTAGTTCAGGGTTTTATGTTTTTAGAATTTTTTATTTTTATACGCAGTAATGGCATTTTAATAAAAACTTTTTTATATTTTTGCAGGAAAACTTTCTTTTATGTCGAATATATTTTAAGTATTAATAATAATACATAAAGTTTAATCTGCAGAGTATATTTAAAACAGGTGTAAATGTATAATTATGAAAACTTTTATTTTACATTAATAAGGAGGAAATAATTATGAGCTTAAAGAAAAATATTGTATTTGCGATAATAGGGTTATTTGTACTTTTTTCCGGTTTTGTAATGGCAGAGACATATGTTGTCGGAACAAGTGCAGGATTTCCACCCTTTGAATATGTTGAAAATGGGGAAGTAGTAGGTTTTGATATTGATTTACTGAGGGAAATAGGGAAATTGAAAGGTTTTGATATTGAAGTTAAAGATATAAGTTTTGATTCACTTATAGCTGCACTCAAGAGCGGTAATATTGATATTATAGCTGCTGGTATGACTATTACAGATGCAAGAAAAGAAGTTGTCGATTTTTCAATACCATATTATTCTGCCAATCAGTCCGTTATTGTACAGAATGATTCGGATGATGATATCACGGTTCTTTTTGGTAATCATAAAATAGGTGTCCAGACAGGGACAACTGGTGATCTGTGGGTTACTGAAACCCTGAAGGATAAAGGAATATTAACTGGTGAAATAAAACGGTATGATACCTTTGTATATGTAATAAATGATCTGGTAAACGGCAATCTGGATGGTGTTGTCCTGGATACTCCGGTAGCGAAAAGATATAGTGAGATAAAACCGGTAAATATTGTAGCAGAAATAATTACCGGGGAAGAGTATGGGATAGCTGTTAACAAAGGAAATACTGAACTAATGAACAAGATAAATGAAGGAATTGAAGAACTCATTGAAAATGGTACAATGGATCAGTTAATCGCTAAATACTTTTAATTAATAGAGAGGGTGTTTTAGTATCAATAAAATACAATTGATTATGAGCTCCCTTCCATATTTATTGAACGGAGCTCTTGTTACAATAAAATTGGGAATTATTAGTATGTTATTGGGTTTTGTTGTAGCTTTGCCCCTTGCCTTTGGACAGGTGTATGGTAATAGAATAATAAAAAAATTAGTCTCTGTATATGAACGGGTTGTCCGTAGTATTCCTTTATTGGTAATATTATTTCTTATTTTTTATGGGTTACCTTCATTAAAAATAAGACTGCCGGAATTTACTTCAGCTGTACTGGCACTTGGATTAAGGAGTGCTGCTTATCAATCCCAAATATACCGGGGAGCAATACAGTCAGTAAGCGGTAGCCAGATGAAGGCTGCCTTATCTCTGGGTATGAATAGACTTACTGCTTTCTTTTATGTCATATTGCCTCAGGCTGTAAGGATTGCAATACCGCCGACAGGTAATGAAGCGGCAATTGTTCTTAAAGATACTTCTGTTGTTTATGCAATAGGTGTCAGTGAACTTTTAAGGCAGGGTTATTATATTATCACAACACATTATGAGCCAATGCTTATATATTTAACTGTAGCTTTTATCTATTTAATTTTAACAGTCAGTATTAATGGTTTGTTATCATTATTTGAAAAGAAATTTAAAATACCTGGAATAGGAGCAGAGGGTGGACCAAATGACTACTAACCATCTTTTATTAATAGAAAATTTACACAAGAGTTTTGATGATAATAAGGTATTGAACGGAATATCTTTTCATCTTGATAAGGGAGAGACCAAGGTAATAGTAGGTCCAAGTGGTACAGGTAAAAGTACAATATTGAATAGTATCAATATGCTTGTTCGTCCAGATGAGGGAAAGATTTATTTAGAGAATATTGAGATTACGAGCAGTAAAAATATACATAAGATAAGACAGGAAATTGGTTTTGTATTTCAGGATTTTGGACTGTTTAATCATTTAACGGCTAAAGGGAATGTAATGATAGGCCTGACAAGGGTAAAAAAAATGAAGAAAAAAGAAGCAGAAGAAATAGCCATGTTTGAACTGGAGAGAGTAGGATTAAGCAAATTTGCAGATCATTATCCTGCACAGCTTTCCGGCGGCCAGAAGCAAAGGGTAGGTATAGCCAGGGCACTTGCTATGCAGCCTAAATTAATACTTTTTGATGAACCTACTTCAGCCCTTGATCCTGAATTAACTGGAGAAGTATTAAATGTTATGAAAAAACTAGCTGCAGAAGGAATGACAATGTTAATAGTATCCCATGAAATGGGTTTTGCGAGAACAGTTGCAGATGAAATAATCTTTATGGAAAATGGGGAAATAATAGAACAGGGGCCTCCTGAAAAGCTCTTTACAAATCCAGATCATGAAAGAACAAAGGAATTTCTTCTGAAATTCATTGATCTGTATTATGAGGGTGTGTAGATACAATGAATCTTTTGGGAATTATTGCAAAAGACATAGAAGTTATTGTTAAAGGAATGGGTGATCTTGTTACTATTTTTTTGAACAGTTATCCCATTCTTTTCAGAGGACTAATGGTTACATTATTATTAACAATAGCATCCAGTATATTTGGTACTATTTTCGGTATATTTCTCTCATTGGGGAAAATATATGGCAATAAACTCGTGTCGAGAATTACGACATTATTTATTGCTTTGATTCAGGGAACTCCCTTGCTTGTACAGCTTTTTGTAGTTTATTACGGATTGCCTGTATATGGTATAAATTTATCACCAGTATGGGCAGCACTTATAAGTTTTATAATAAATAGTGGAGCATATCAGGCTGAATATTTGAGAGGATCCATTCAATCAGTCAGTTCAGGACAACTGAAAGCCGGGTTATCAATTGGTATGAGTAAATGGCAAAGTATCTTTTTTATAATATTACCACAGGCTTTGAGAAGGGTTATACCTGCCTGGACAAATGAATTTATATATTTACTGAAATATACTTCTCTAGCTTATATTATTACAGCCCCGGAGTTAATGGGGGAAGCTAAAATTATTGCCAGCAGGAACTATGAGTTTTTTAAAACATATTTAGTTGTTGCATTCATATATTTGATTGTGGTGATTATCTTTACACAGATATTCAATTATCTGGAAAAGAAATTTGCGATACCGGGATTTGAATTTGAAAGATAAATTTGAAAGATAAAAAAGAAGAATAAAAAAAAGAAGCATTAGCTTCTTTTTTCTAAACTCATTTTTGATAATCTTTTAAGAAGTGCTTTCAGCTTCGACCACTAATTCTTCTGTTCTCTTGATTGCATCAAAAATATCAGCAATGGTCTGGACATGATAAGCGATTGTTGAAGCAAATTCTTCTGAGGACGCAGCAGTTTCCTCTGATAAGGAGGCCGTATCTTCAATAAAACTGAAGACCTCATCTTTGTTTTGTTTCATTTTATCCAGAGATATATTAACAGAGTTTATTTCTTCTGAAATTGAATATATGGAATTTGCTATATTATTAAAGGCTTTATTAGTTTCATCAATCGCATCACTCTGTTTTATTATTGATGATTTCAGTCTTTGAATTTTATCACTTATCTCCTGGTATTGCTGAGTTATATTATTCAGTGAATTACTTATATGATCAGTATATTGTTCTGTCTGGTTGGAAAGTTCTTTAAATTGGTTTGCTACAACTATAAACCCTTTGCCTCCAGAACCAGCTCTGGTAGCTTCAATGGAGGCATTCAAAGCCAGCAAATTTGTCTTCTTCCCTATTTTATTAATTGTTTCTAAAAATTCATTTATAGTATTTATAATAGTTGTGAATTGATGAAAGGCACTAAAAATTTCATCAAAAATATGAGAAGTATCATCGAATTTCTCCTGTAAAATATTGATTGAATTAACTCCAGAAGAGATAAGGGAATTTATTCTGGAAGTACTATTTATAATGGTACTGTAGTTATTATGTATAGAATCTATGTATATAGATAGTTCGTTGATTCTATCTGATATTATTTCAAGATCCTCAGCCTGTTGATTTACTGGTTCTGAAATTTCGTCAAGACTCTGGAATAGTTTCCCGATTTCAGAAGTACTTTTTTCTGAGAGAGAATATGCCTGGTTAAAGGAGTCTCTTATCTCTTTACTGATTTTAACGGTTTTATTTTCTCCGTATCTTTCCAATTCCATAATTTTATTTTCTAATTTTTCCGTTTGTATATTGTTATAATAATTGTTTACAATGGTACTAAAAAATGCTGCCAGAAGCAATGGTATAAAAATCAAAAAATTATGAAAAAAGAAAGCAAAAATAACCGAGAGAAATAAGACAGCTATTAACTGAAGGAGCAGTTGCTTATAAGATATTTTTTTAAGTTGAGCTGTGTTTATTATCAAATAATTTCCACCTCTTTCATAAAATGATTATAAGCCAAATGATTTCAACCATTCCAGAGCCTCTTCTTCGTCATGAAAATGTCGTATTTGAAGACGGGAGGCAGAAGAGGTATCGTGATGTCTTTGTGACTGAGCTTTAATTGCAACCTTTTTTCCGACAACAAAAGCTGCAGCTACACAGCCATTCTCCTCCAGTTCAGGGTGAAATTTGGCGAACTCCTCTGAAGTCCTGGCATCCAGAATTGGATCCATATTGCAGATCAGAGGCATAAATCCCCATTTTTCTCTCTTAAATTTTTTCCCGGCAAGGGTTATTACTTCTTTCCGGTGCTGAATAGTGTACTCAGGTGTCCAGCTGCCAGAGGGATCAGTTCTGATAATATTGCTCCCGGGAATGACGGAAATAAGACAGGATGGTTCTCTCATTTATATCACTCTCCTTTTAAAATTTATTTAATTTAAATAAAAATGGAAAAATTCAGAAAAGCTACATTTGGGAAAACAACTTTTATTATATTATTCTTCATTTCCTAAAAAATTCCTTTAAAAAAAGCAAAATAGTGGCAGCTATAATTAAAAATAATATAAAATCAAATGTATTATCCTCCCAGGGTAATATCCTGTTGATTGTACCATTCAAGAGCCTGATATAAATGTTCTTCCTTAAAGTCAGGCCAGTAACTGTCTATGACATAGAAATCAGAATAAATAGTCTGCACAGGAAGGAAGCCGCTGAGCCTTCTCCTACCGCCCCAGCGTATTATGAGATCAATCCTGGAAACATCATCAGAACAGATATGCTTATTTATGGTTTTACTGGATTTTGCTTTATAGAGGTTTAATAGATCCCAATGCCAGCCGTAATTTACAAGAAAGTTCACCTTTATACCCCCTTTACCGAAGAGAGTCCTTTTCGTATATGGAATCAGTTCTACGGGGAACATTGGAGAAGAGGTATTCCCTATTACCCTGAGAGATACATCTTCTTTTGAGATTAGTTTTACAGCGTCTATACAGGCCTTGACAAAAGCATTATATTGTTCTTTTGGCCTTTTGGTGTTATCAATAGTAAATCCATAAAAAGTTAATTCTTTTATTCCAATATCTTTACACATTTTAAATAATCTAAGACCAGGCTCTAATCCTTTTTCATATCCTTTTTCTTTTGATAAGCCATTTTCTTCAGCCCATCTTCTATTTCCATCGGGTATTATACCAATATGTTTGGGAATTCTCATCCTCGGCCTCCTTTAGTAATCTGGTTTATTTATATTATGTATAGTTTATGTATAAATTATTAAAGTATAGGATTTTTGTTTAAAAATAATACTTGAATATTATTTCCGTATATAATATAATATTATGTAATATATATGAAATATAAGGGAAAAGACTATGAACAGGAATAGTAGAGCTGCCTTCAGTGTTTAGAGAGCTGATGTCTGGTGAAAATCAGTCCTGGGGTAGTTTGAATCCGCCTGGGAGTCATATAGGAAAACCCTGGGCCGTGACGTTCAGGGCTTAACTATATTCGGGCAGACCGTTATATCTATAATGAGTGGTTTCATAGAAATCATTAGGGTGGCACCACGGGAATACTCTCGTCCCTTTTTAAGGGATGTTTTTTTTTATATATTTATTTTAGAATATTGTAAGGAGGAGAAGCATAACTATGTTGGATTTAAGGTTTGTTAGAGAGAATATCGAATTGGTTGAAGGAGCGATTAAGAAAAGAGGAAAAGATATTTCCCTGGAC
>JAAYLO010000025.1 GCA_012521855.1 Halanaerobiaceae bacterium | reverse complement strand
CCAGGTATCCTGTCCGGACTCGCTTTTGCTCTCCTTCGCAGTATTATTATCACTATCTGGGATGTAAATATTCTCTGTTCCAAAGTATGGGGTGATATACTGGCAATTCTTGCTGCCTTTTCTGCTGCAGCATATCTTTTTACAGGCCGCAGCATGCGGAAAGAACTGGAATATTTTCCCTATCTTTATATTATATATACATATGCCTGTCTTTTCCTTTTCCTTTTGTCCCTGATTACCGGACAGGATTTTTATGGTTTTGAAAAGCAGAACTATCTTTATTTTATCAGCCTGGCTTTAGGTCCTACCCTGGTCGGCCATTCCATTTTGAATTATTCTGTAAGAAAAGTACCGGCAACTATTGTGTCCCTGTCTATTTTGCTGGAACCGGTATTAACCACGATTATTGCCTGGCTTTTGCTGGGTGAGGGTATCAGCTGGATGACCCTGGCAGGGGGATTATTTATTTTATCAGGTGTTTACCGGGCTATAAACGGGCTGTAGTGGAAAATTGTCATGGTTTTTTCTTTATTTTCTTATAGATATCTGCTATAATTATCATACAGTGAAAGTTTCACTGTAAAAATATGTCTTGTATCCCGTGTGGGAACGAGAACAGGAGGTATAAAATATGAAGAAACTTTTTAGTAACACGAGGAGTCTGGTTTTACTCGGGGTGATGCTGGCAATTACAATTATAATGGATAGTACCCCTCTGGGGGCTATACCGCTTGGCAGTATAAGTGCTACCATCATGCATATTCCAACCATCATTACAGCAGTGATTCTGGGGCCGGCTGCAGGTTTTATCATGGGCACATCATTTGGCCTTATAGCCTGCTCCATGCACTGACAAGGCCAAATACTCCGCTGGATCCCCTGTTTGTTAACCCTTTAGTATCGGTTCTGCCCAGGATGTTTATAGGGATATCGGCCTATTATGTTTACATTGCCTTAAAAAAAGCAGTCAGAAATGTCCGGGCAAGGGAATCAGTGAGTGCTGTGGGAGCGGGTATTGCCGGGAGTATGACCAACACGGTTCTGGTATTTCTGATGTTGTATCTGGTCTATGCACAGAGAGTAGTGGAAGTAACGGGTGCAGGTTTTAAGGCGATAGTAATAACTGTTTTTACTACAAACGCCATTGCTGAAGCAGTAGTATCAGCCCTGATTACAACAGCGATAGTCCTCGCTTTGAAAAGGTATAAGCAATATAATACAGTTATCGAGGAAAGCTAATAATCTCTTTTGTGATAATGAGACTAAAATAAGCTTCCGGTCATAGAGTCCGGAAGCTTTTATTTTTAGATTAGAGAAGAAAAAAGAACCCCGTATAAAAAAACATTTAAATTCTAAAAATAATTGAAATAAATGTAAAAAAATAGTATCATTAAATAAAAGGCAGGTTTTTTCAAATTTTAGTTAATGAATGTACTTAAATGATATAAATATCCATCAGGAGGATTAATAAAGAATGTGAAGTATATCCGGCACCATTTGATGTAAGGTTTCCTGAAGGAGACGAGAACGATGAAGATATTCTGACAGTGGTCCAGCCCGATATTTCAGTAATATGTGATAAGAAAAGGCTTGACAACAGGAGGTACAGGGGAGCCCCGGAACTGGTAATAGAGATTGTATCACCATCGACAGGAGACAGAGACAGGATCTTAAAACGGAAATTATATGAAAAACATGGGGTCAAAGAATACTGGCTGGTAGATTATCAGGATAAGAAAGTTGAGGTATATTTAAACAATGACAGGGTCAAGATACAGAAAGGCTGTGGGAAAGGTGAAAACAGATTCAGGGAACCATTTCTATACAATGAAAGAGATACGGCCGCAGTTAATATCTTTGATGATTTCAGCATAAACCTGGCAGATGTGTTCCGTGGCCTGGAATAAGAGATCCAGGTGTCAGGCAAAATACAGTGATGTAGTCAGATGATGAGGTTTATTAGTGCGGCCAGTAAGCCAAAAAATGCCCCCAGCCAGCCATAGTGTTCAAGTTTCGTAAAATAATTTCCTGCAAAGGAGTAAAAGAGATCCTCAATTTTCCTGGCATCCATATTCTTGATTTGTTCTACAGCTATATTTTTTATATCTACTTCATCAACCAATTGGGGGAGACCATTTTCAAGGGTATTGAAAATTGATTTTACTATTATATCTATAATATAATCAGCAGTTTTTTTATCTATAATTTCAGCCAATGTTTCAACGAGTTTTTGATATATTTCCTCAAGGAATGAAGGCAGTTCTCCGTCTTTTAAAAGATTATTAAAAAGCCCGTTCAGGTCTTGCTCCAGATAGTCTTTTCTAAATATGTCATCTGTCTGTTCAGGACTGAGTTGTACTTTTAGAAATACAGTTACAAAATCATGGAACTGGCCACTGTTGTTTAACTCCCTCATCAGCTGTACAAGGCTCTCTCTTATCAAATCCTGGTCAATATTTGCCAGTAAGCTCTTAAGCTTTGTACTGGCCATGAATTGTTCCAATAACTCCCGTATAAAAGCCCCATATTCTTCCTGGAGGTATTTCCTGTTATCCTTTAGATTTTCAGCCAGCTTTTCCCTCAGAAAAGAGAGCTCTTCAGAAAAAATATCGAGTAAGAGGGATGGTCTTTCCAGATCAAGTATCCCCAGGATATCTTTCATGGTTAGACTGGAATTGTCGATAAGGAAATTGATGTTTTCAGAAACCACTTTACTTATCTCTTTATTATTAAACAATTCTTCGATGATCAGGGATACTTCCTCTGTACTCAGTTCCAGTTCCCTCATAATATCTCCTGATCTTTCATCCAGAAATCCATTAATAATTCCAGGTAATCCTTCTTTAATGAAGGTATCTGTAAATTCGTCAAGAGTAAGGTCAATATCAACCAGTTTTCCTGCCCTGGCCCAGAAACCCAGTCTGGCCCTGAATCGTCTTTTTATTTCACTCTTTAGTCTGGACCGGTTGGCTTCCACCAATTCAGGGGCCTTTTTTAAGAATAGCTTTGTCTTTGAATGGATGAGTTTATTTATATATACTTTTAGACCGGGACTCATAGAAATGGACGTTCTAACCAACATATTATACAGAAAACCAGATATGCTGTTCCTCACCTCAACAGAAAGCCCGCCTGCCTGATAATCTTTTATGCTTTCATAATACTCATCAAGATGATGCTTAAGAGCAGATTCGAAAAGATTGTTATCCTCAAGCAGGAGGCAGTAATCATCAATCTTCCTTTTAAGGCCTGTGTTTATTGAATAAACTATTCCATTCACCGGTGATCCGGGTAAGATGGCGGACAGGGGATAGTCCCTTTTTTCATCTAATAACTGATATATTTCCCTTGCTATATTTGAGGAGGATTCTGTAAAATAATTTTCCAGATTTGCAGCCAGTACGGAGCTGTAAGCCGGGAAAGCTGCACAGGCAAGGCCGGCTGTCTCTTTTATTATCATTTCTTTGTTTTCTGCTATCAGACTGATGATATTTTTTTTGTTCTTCAACAGGAGTTCCCGGGGCAGTTGGTATCCTTTTCTGGATAGGATTTCTTTTAAGAAACTGAGTATCTGTTCTTTTCTTTCCTGCAGGGTGTTTTTTATTGCCCCTGCATTAAAGAGTTCCCGGTCAATAAAGTTACCAATAGAAAGGGCAAACCTGTCTTTTTCTTTACTGATAACTCCAGGAGTAAAAGGCAGGGGGAGTCCCAGCAGTTTTTTCTTTTCATAAGGCCTGAAGATCATTTTGATGGCAATTACATTTGTGATATATCCTATAGCTCCGTACACTAGAATTGAAACAGGCAGCTGCCAGAAAGAAGATACTCCCATATTTATACGGAGCAAATATATAAATAAGGCAGAAAAAATCCCCAGGAAGGCACCGAAATAGGTGATAGCTTTCAATTCCCGGCTGATCAGTTTTTCCAGCATGTTTTTCAGGTTATCATCGGTTATCGAGTTTAGATTATTCCTGATTAAGGATGAGATTTTACCCTGAAAAAGTTCCGGCAGTTCTTTCAAAAAGTGGTCTGTAAGTTTTTCTCCTTTTTTCTCATAAATCCCGGTATTACGGTTTATCCAGGCGGTGACTCTTTTTAATTCAAGTTTTTTTATATTTTTTACCCGCTCCCTAATCCAGTCCAGGGAAGGCTTCCGGGACAGATTTTCAGTATGATTCATTACCTGGGCCAGTGTTTTGTCCTTCCAGTTTTTATAAAGCTTTTCCAGGCCTCCTTTAAGGTAATCCTCATTGTTTTTCAGTATGGAGATTATCTTTCGATAGTATTCTTCTGCTAATCTGGATTGAAAAAGAGTGCTTATATCACCGGCCCCTACATTTTCTATTCCTTTCTCAAGACCGGATAATAATCTCTTTCCCATCTGTGTTACAATAAAGTTATTGTTACAGAGTGAATCCGGCTTAAGTTTAGCTAAATCAATAAAATCAGCAAGGGGACTTTCTGTAATAAATGCTGATTTTTTTTGTTTCAATGTATTAAGATATTTATTGAAGAATATGACGGCTCTGCCGGAATCCCCTTTTTCATCTATGATTATCTCCAGGGCCTTATCCATTTCATTCAGTATTCTATTTTTCAGGGAGTATTTAAGAAGGGGGTCACTCAGTGAAGCAGCCAGTAAACGGGCAGAAGCCAGCAGCTGGCTTTTTTTCAGGTAATATTTATATATGTTTTTTTTGACTAAAGCCTTCCAGCCTGACTGATGGGCTTCTTTATCAAAAACAGTAAGCAGTGTTTGTTCAAAAATACTATCAATCCTCTTCTGATTTTCATTGATCCAGTCAGCCAGTATATTCAGTGTTCCATCGATTTTCCTGTCAATAATACCGGCTGTATTTTTGCCTGTTTCTGATTTGAGGTAAGCCCCGATTGTTAATTGCTCTTTTTTTATAGATTTCATAATCCTTTGTGATGTTGAAAGTATAAAATTATTTCCAGAAGGTGAGTTAATAAAGCTCACTGCCTTTTCCAGTATGGCAGAAAGGTATTTTTCATCTATTTTATAATCCTTAAGTTTTTTCCTTTCTATAATCCTGATAAGTTCCCCGCATATTCCTTCAATATCTAAACAAATACAGGTTTTTCTCAAGACTGGATCCAGCAGTTTGCTTATGAGTCCTGTTTCTTTTCTGAAATCCCTGAATCTGTTCAGGGTATTTTCAGTTAAAGTGTTTATCATTTTGTGGGTAAATAAAAGGTTAAGATTTTTATTATTTATCCCGGAAAAAAGCATACTGAACTGCTCTTTCACTTCTGTTGAATTACCTGTATAGTATAAAAGCCTGTTTATTTGCTGTTCTGAAAAATACTCAAATTGTTTTTCCGGAATCAACTCTTCTAATTTGATATTTGTCAGTATATTATAAAGCTCCCGGGAATATTCCCCGGCATTTGTGTTCAGGAAAGCCGTGAAATTATCCATTGTCTGATCTATTCCGGGGATATCTGCGGCCAGTGTTCCTTCAATATTAGATAACAGGGCTTCTTCCAGGAAATATTCAATCCATCTGTTCAATACAGTCTGGTCAAGAATAGCTGCAAGGGTATTTTTGTCAATAATATCCCGTTCAACCAGCAGGCTGATATTATCTATGAATTCCTTTCTGCCTTTTACTATTACCCCGCCAAAGGGGCCGTAATTTCTAAAGAGCATTTTTACGGCAATACTGTTTGTAATATATCCGGTTAAGGCCCCGCAGGCCAGCTCCAGGCCTATTCTAATAATATCCATAGAAAAACTCCTTTGAAGTAATATATAAATACTTAAACAAAAAGCACTTAAAACCTTCTAGAAGATAATATTATCTGATTAATACTGGACAAATTTATCTAATCATTATAAAATTAATAAATGATGGGTTATACTATAATTGACCAGTTTAAGTATTTACTTTTATAGTATTTTCTTGCAGCTCATTTTTAAACTGCTTGAATTTTTCTGGGTTACATGTAAAATCAAATAAGAATATATTAGGGGGGTATCATATGTTAAGGGAAATTGCTAATGTAATTAGAGGATTGTCTGCTGATGCTGTAGAAAAAGCCAAATCAGGGCATCCAGGACTGCCATTGGGCTGTGCAGATATCGCCGCGCTGTTATACGGTGAAGTGCTGAATTATGATCCGGAAAAACCTGATTGGCCTGACCGGGATCGTTTTGTTTTATCTGCAGGGCATGGTTCAATGCTGCTTTATTCTCTTTTACATCTTGCCGGTTTTGATTTATCTATTGATGATTTGAAAAACTTCAGACAGCTGCATTCAAAGACACCCGGCCACCCCGAATATGGGATTACTGAAGGGGTGGAGACAACAACAGGCCCGCTGGGACAGGGATTTGCAAATGCTGTAGGAATGGCAATAGCAGAAAAGATGCTGGCTGCCAGATTCAATACAGATGAATATATAATTGTGGATCATTATACATATACCCTGGCCGGTGATGGATGCATGATGGAGGGAATAACTGCTGAGGCAGCATCTCTGGCCGGTCATCTGGGTTTAGGTAAATTGATTGCTATTTATGATGATAATGATATTTCAATAGAGGGAAGTACAGAGCTGGCCTTCACCGAAGATGTGGGAGCCAGATTCAGGGCCTATAACTGGCATGTTATTGAAGGTGTAGACGGCCATGATTTTGATTCACTCAGAAGGGCTTTTGCTGAGGCAAAGAGTGTTACAGACAAACCGTCATTAATTATTGCGAAGACCAGAATAGCTTACGGTGCACCTACCAAAGAAGGATCTGCAGCTTCACACGGGGCTCCCCTTGGTGAAGATGAAATAAGGGGCCTGAAGGAAAAACTGGGCCTGCCCCTTGACGAAAAATTCTATGTATCTGAAGAAGTCAGGGAATTCTTTAATGAGCGCAGAAAGGAACTGAAAAAGGCCAGGGAGGAATGGGAAGCCCTTTTTGCAAAATGGGCAGAGGCTTATCCTGAACTGAGAGAGGAATGGGATGAAGGTATTGAGTTGAAATTACCTGCCGGTTTTCGTGAAAAGGTAATGAATATAGAGATAAATAGTCCTGTTGCAACAAGGGCAGCAAGCGGGAAAACACTGAACGGCATAGCTGATTTGATTCCTTATCTGGTTGGCGGCTCTGCTGACCTGGCTCCTTCCAACAACTCATATCTTGATAAATATACGGATATACAGGGAGATGATTTCAGCGGCCGTAATTTCCATTTTGGTATCAGGGAACATGCTATGGGGGCTATTGTCAATGGTATTATGCTTCATAAGGGCCTGCGTCCCTATTGTGCAACCTTCCTTGTTTTCTCTGATTACATGCGGCCGGCCATCAGATTGGCTGCCCTGATGAAATTGCCGGTAATCTATATCTTTACACATGATTCCTTCTATGTAGGAGAAGACGGGCCTACTCATGAACCAATAGAACATCTTGAATCATTGAGGATTATACCCGGCCTAAAAGTAATCCGGCCTGCTGATGCAGAAGAAACAAAGGCTGCCTGGCTTAAAGCCATTGAAAATACAACAGGACCTACTGTATTGATTTTGACCAGACAGGGACTGCCGTTGCTGGAAAAAGAGGATAATATCCTTGATGGTGTCTATAAAGGTGGATATATTGTTAAAGCAGAAAGCAATCCTGATGTGGTACTGATGGCCAGCGGCAGTGAGGTTTCACTGGCAGTAGAGGTAGCGGGACTTCTTGAAAAAAGAGGTAAAAGAATCAGGGTAATATCAATACCTGACAGAGAGGATTTTGCTGCACAGGCTCCAGAATATATAGAAGATACAATCGGTGATTATGAACAGTTCAGGGTCATTCTTGAGGCGGGTACAGCTGCAGGATGGTACCGTTTTGCAGGCAAAAACTATCATCTGGTCAGTATGGAAAGCTTTGGTGAGAGCGGACCTGCCGGGGAACTGGCAAAATATTTCGGTTTTACAGCTGAAAAAATTGCAGAAGATATTCTGGCAAAATTATAATTCTTACCAGAGAATTTATTGATAAAGATGACTTTAGAAATAAAGTCATCTTTTTTGTTCCATTTAAAATTTGCTTTATACCGGAAAAAAGGTTATACTGAAGGAAATAGTATTCTTTACATATTTCTATCCTGCTAAAGGGAGCTATTCCTGGTGTCTGAAAATACTGGTTCTTCATTTTTCCTGTATCCAGAAAACAGGCAGGAAATTTTAATTTATGGTCGAATATTGTATACAGGCAGATAAATTATCAAGAAAAAATTTTCAAAAAGATAGAGAAGAAAGATTTTGGAGGTATTAAAGTGAAAGAACAGGGCGATTTATTATTTGCACTGGATATAGGTACCAGAACAGTAATAGGGATTGTATTGAGATATGCAGATGGTATTTTCGAGGTTCTGGCTTCAGATATAGTAGAGCATCAAGAAAGATCGATGCTTGACGGCCAGATTCACAATGTGGGCCAGGTAGCTGACCAGGTAGCAAAGGTGAAGAATAGATTAGAGGAGATTCTTGATGTAAAGCTTGAAAGAGTGTCCATTGCAGCAGCCGGTAGGGCTTTAAAGACTGTTGATTATGATGCTGTTCTGGAATTTGAAGAAAAAAGGATGGTAACAGAGGAAGATCTGAAGACCCTGGAATTTAATGCAATACAACAGGCACAGAAAAAACTCGTTGGTGCCGGCAGAATTGATGGTGAACCGCGTGATTATCACTTTGTGGCACATAGTGTAAAGGAATACCAGCTGGACGGTATGCCTATTAAAAGCCTGGAAGGCCATAAAGGAAAAAGAATTTCAGCTAAAATTATCGCCACATTTTTACCACGGGTAGTGGTGGATTCACTCCTGACTGTTGTCAATAAAATCGGCCTGGAAGTAGAATATTTGACCCTGGAACCCATTGCTGCTGCAAATGTAGTAATACCGAAAGATATGTATAATTTTAATCTTGCCCTGGTAGATGTTGGTGCAGGAACATCAGATATTGCCCTGACAAAAGGCGGGGCAATGCTGGGATATGCCATGGTTCCTGTTGCAGGTGATGAAATAACTGAAACCCTGGCAGAGCATTATCTGCTGGATTATGCTACAGGAGAATCCATCAAAAGGGCTCTGGTAAAGGGTGAAGAACTGAAGGCGAAGAATATATTGAGCCAGGAAGTGGTCATAAAGCCTGAAGAAGCCCTGGAAGTAATACAGCCTATGGTGCAAAGCCTGGCCTCCCAGATCAGTGAAGCTATTTTAATGTTAAACAATAAAGCCCCGCAGGCAGTAATCTGTGTCGGCGGAGGCAGTATGACTCCCAGTTTACTGGAGGGAATTGCTGCTTTTCTGGAGATACCGCTGGAGAGGGTTGGAATAAAGGAATATAGTGATATAAAAAATATCAGGGGAGAGATTAAAGATATCAGTAATGCACAGCTCAGTACCCCCATTGGTATTGCTATTACTTCTTATTATAATAAAAATAAGGCCAATTTTATTGATGTGACTGTAAATGGTTATAAACATCAGATTTTCACACTGAATAAGGCAGCAGTTGCTGATGCTTTATTATCTGCTGATATAGATCTACGTGAGTTGTGGGGAACTCCCGGTATGGGCCTGACCTGTACTGTAAACGGGAATTTAATTGTCCTCAAGGGAGAAATGGGAGAACCAGGCCGGATTTTCCTTAATGGGGAGGAGATAAGTGATCTGGAAAGAGAGATAGTTTCCGGTGATGAAATAAAAGTTGTCCCTGGCAAAAAAGGTGCTGATGCCTCAGGAGTTGTTGGGGATGTAGTTCCTGAGTTAAGGGCATATACACTTACCATAAATGGAGAGAAAACTGTAATTAAGCCTGAGATATATCAAAATGACCAGCTGGTTGACCGGGAGACGAGGCTCAATGATGGGGCAGTAATAAAATATGATGATTTTTCTACCATGAGGGCTGTAATTGCAAAATTGTATGATAAAGACCCGGAAGAAATACAGAATGACTTTATTTCATATACTATTAATGATGAAATAAAATATATTCCCCATGGAGAGATGCTGATAATGGCTGATAATAAACCGATAGATCTGGACATGCCCGTGAATGAAGAATTGGAATATATTGTAATAAATAATAACCGAAATACTTTTACTGTTAAGGATATCATAAACAGCCAGCTTGAAGAAAGCATTGAAATCGTATTTAATGGGAGTATTTTGACTATTCCTACTCATGGCAAACTATATTGCAATGGCAAGGAAATAACAGGAGATGAGCAGATAAAGAACGGGGATGAACTTATTTATCAGGAAAGACAGATTACAGTACAATCAGTTTTTGATTATATAAATTACAATATCACTCCATTCCTGGATAGTTTCCAGTTAACTGTAAATGGTAAGGAAGCGGCTCTTAATGATTTTCTTAAGGATGGGGACAGGCTGACTCTGACATATAAAAAAGATTTCAAAAGGGGCACGAATTAGTGAAAATTCTTCTTGTTGCTGACAAAATTCATAAAGCACTGTATGACTATTTTGAACCAGAGAGATGGCAGGATATTGATCTAATTATATCAGCAGGTGATTTAAGTTCCGGTTATCTGCAATTCCTGGTTACAATGATTAAAGGTGCTCCTTTATTCTATGTCAGGGGGAATCATGATGATAAATATGAGAAGGACCCGCCTTTAGGTTGTGTAAATATTCATGGGCGTATTGTAGAATACAATGGTTTAAGGATCCTGGGCCTGGAGGGTTCAAGGTGGTATAACGGTAAAGGTATTCAATACAAGGAGAATCGGATGTGGTGGGAGTTTTTAAAACTCTGGCCCCGGTTAAAATACGGCAGGAAAATAGATATAGTATTAACCCACAATCCGCCTTATGGTTTAAATGACGGCAAGGGTCATGCCCATAGGGGTTTTAAATCATTCCGTTATCTAATAGATACATTTGAACCAAGATTTTTTATCCACGGTCATCAGCATCTGTCATATGCCATGCGGGAACGTATAGTTCAATACAAAAATACAAAGATTATAAATGCCTATGAATATTATGTTCTGGAAATATGATGATAGAGGTGGGATAACTTGTCTGGATTTTCAGACTGCATTACAACAATAAATAATATTATCAGCGAGAAGGCAAAGGAAGCTTTTCTGGTGGGTGGTGTTATCCGGGATATAATTCTTGAAAGGGAATTCCGGGATGCTGATATAGTGATAAGCGGGCGGGCAGCTGAAACAGCCCGCTATTTTGCTGAACAAATTGAGGGCTCTTTTGTGGTACTGGATGAGGATAGAGACATCTATAGAGTGGTAAAAGACAACCTGCTTTTTGATTTTGCCATGATGGCAGGAAATGATATTCTGGAAGACCTGGGCAGGAGGGATTTTACCATCAATTCTATGGCTTTACCCCTGGGTGCTGCCTGGAAAGGAATTTATAAAAAATGCAGCAGGGAAGGGTTTAGTCTTGATATTAAAGGGAGGATAAATAGATATTTGCTGGATCCTTTTGGGGGATTTAAGGATATAAAAGCAAGGAAGATCAGGGCAAACAAAAATAATGTCTTTATTGAGGACCCCTTGCGTCTGTGGCGGGCAGTACGGTTATCAGAGGAATTGAGTTTCAGTATCGATGATTATACAGCTGAACTCATGAAGAGAGACAGATTCCTTGCCTGCAGGCCTGCTCCTGAACGTATCCGTGATGAACTTATGAAGATATTTGAACTGAAAAAGACTGCTGGCGTAATAAAAAACATGGAAGAAGAGTTTGGATTATTATCATGTATTATTCCAGAGATAGAAGAAATGAAAAAAAGCGGCCAGAACAAATACCATCAGGAAAGTGCCTGGGAACATTCCCTGCAGGTACTGGATGAGCTTGAAAAGCTGATGGATAATAAAAGATACAGTAAACTGCTTGATGAAAAGTCAAAAGTCCTTTTAAAAATATCAGCCCTCTTACATGATATTGGAAAGATAGAGACCAGAAGCATCAGGGATGGAGAGATTCATTATTACGGCCATGATATCAAAGGAGCAGAAATGCTCGGCCTGATTTTGAAAAAGCTGAGGTTTAAAAGGAGTGAGATATCTTTTATCAGGAAATTAGTAAAATATCATATGAGGCCAATGAATTTATATATAGCAGAAAGGCTTACTGAAAAGGGGAAATACCGGTTTTTTCAACAGGCAGGAATAATGGTCCCTTTTGTTCTTATCCACTCCCTGGCTGATAAAACTGCTGCCATGAAGGCAAATGAAAGATTAGCGGAAATAGCCGGATATCAAGATTTTATTGGCCATCTGTTTGAATTATATGAAATCTATAGAAAAAGGATAAAGCATATACTTTTAAGCGGCAAAGATATAATGGACCTTCTAAAGATTGAAGAAGGCCCGTATATTGGACAATTACTGGAAAAATTAACTATAGCTCAGGGGAGAGGTGAGATCAGGAGCAGGGAAGAAGCTATAGCTTTTCTAAAAAAAATACATAGTTAAGTAAAGCAAAGAATATTCCCAGCAGTGAACCAATAAGGACTTCAAAAGGAGTGTGCCCTACCAGTTCCTTCAGTTCTTTAATAATGATTTCTTTGTCTTTTCCCTTGCCAAACTGCTTAAAATCAAGATGTTTTACTATTTTATTAAGTATATTGGCCTGTTCCCCTACCGCTCTTCTGACTCCGCCGGCATCATAAATAATTATTAAAGAGAAAACAGCCGCTACTGCAAACATATCAGACTTAAAGCCATATTTCAGGCCGATGGAAGTACTCAGTGCTGATACAAATGAGGCATGTGAACTGGGCATTCCTCCTGAGCCCAGTATTCTGCTTAAACTGAAAGGGCGGATAGTAAAAACCTTTACTATTTGTGTAACAACCAGTGCAAGCAGTGATATTTCCAATATGTTCATTATTAACCCCCTGTTATCAACATAAAGCAAACAAATAGTGATGTGTTTACCTGCTAAAGCCTTTGTGATAAAATATTGCATATATAATTTTATATAATAATGTTATTGAATTCAAGTTTTTTATTTTATTAAGCCTGGAATTAATTATATTTTAAATACAGGATAATGGAGGAATAAGATGGACACT
>JAAYLO010000288.1 GCA_012521855.1 Halanaerobiaceae bacterium | reverse complement strand
TCTTCAGACTCTGATTCCGCCAGGATACCCATTATATCATATTCCATCTTTCCAGCCAGTTCTGGGGCCATCAATATTTCTTCCATATTCCCCATTATTTTTTTAAATAAATTTATCTTTTCATAAAGGATTTCTAATATCTTCTCTTCAATTGTTCCAATTGTTGACAGGTTATAAATATTCACATCACTGGTCTGTCCAAGCCGGTGTACCCTGCCGATTCTCTGTTCAAGCTTCATCGGGTTCCAGGGCAGATCATAATTGATTACATTTTTACAGAACTGCAGATAAAGCCCCTGGCTTCCTGCCTCTGTACTTATCAATATATCTTTTTTCTCCTGAAAAATATATTTTATATATTCTTTCCCACTGCTGCTCAGTCCGCCATTAAAGATAATTGTTTTATAACCACAGCCTTCAAGCATTTTAGCAATATACAGCTGGGTTGCTCTGTATTCTGTAAAAATTATGGTCTGTCCATCTATACATTCCAGAATCTCCATTACTTTCTTCATCTTGGAGTTTGTCTTTATTTTTCTGGCAAGTTCCAGGATATCATCAAAAACCGGTGAATAATCTCTGGACCTGGATAGTGTCTGTAAAAGAGCAAAAGAACTGCTGCTAACTTCTCTTTGATAAGTTATAAGGTTCAGTATACTTAATTTGCCGGCCTGTCTCCTCCTGTATTCACTTCTAACATAATCTGTCACCATATTATATAATTCTAACTCCAGTTCTGATAATTTAACAGGAATATTATGAATTAAACGGGCTGGAAAAGCTATGCCAGTATCCTCATGGGTATTTCTTATCATAACATCTTTGAGCTCTTTTTTAAGCAGCTCCGTATTTTTCACAAGGTGTTTCCCGCTAATATATCTTTTTTTGAAATCTCTGAAATCTCTGTATTTTGAAGGATATAGAAGGCTTATCAAATTATATAATTCCTCAAGGTTATTCTGAATCGGAGTTGCAGTAAGAAGAAGGCAGTATTTCTTTTTCAGGCCGTCAATAAACTTCCAGTTCATGGTATTCCTGTTCTTTAAACGGTGTGCCTCATCAACGATCAGCATATCAAACTCAATTTTATTGAGACATTCAGCATGTTCTTTTCGCTTGGCCAGATCCAGTGAAGCTATCTGCTGGTCAAAATAATCCCAGGCCCTGCCCTTTCTGTTAAAAAAAATATCTTTAAAACCCAGTTTTTTCACCATTTCATTGGTCCATTGAAAACCCAGAGAAGCAGGAACAAGAATAAGGAACTTTTTTACCAGGCCTTTTTCCATATACTCTTTCAGTATCATCCCTGCTTCTATTGTCTTGCCAAGTCCAACCTCATCTGCTAATATTGCCCTGCCGTTCATCTCATCAATTACTCTGCGGATAGTATATATCTGGTGTGGTAATAGTTCAATACCTGTCTGGCCTGTCGAAATCAGTCATCACCCCCTATAATATTAAAGTTCCTATTACAGGGGTGTTTTATGTAGGCAATAAAAGCTATAGATTTATTCCTATTATCCCGCCTATGCTTCCAATAATCATTCCGATAAATGCCAATAATAAAATAGAT
>JAAYLO010000287.1 GCA_012521855.1 Halanaerobiaceae bacterium | reverse complement strand
CACATGTGGTGATGTAGATACTATTAATTTTTTATCCATAAATATCTCTCCCCTTACTACTGATTCCTTCTATTTGCCATTACTTCAGCTTTTCCAAGTTTTATATATTGCATCAACGGCCTGTTGGCCGGACAGATATATGAACAGGAACCACATTCAATACAATTGAGAATCCGGTATCTTTCCATCTCCTCCAACATGCCATGCTCAGCATATCTGGCAAGATTAAGCGGTAATAAAAATTGAGGACAGACATCAACACAGCGGGCACATCTGATACAGGGCCGGGGTGGATTCAAATCTAGTTCTTCTTCTGTCAAAACAAGGATCCCGGAAGTACCTTTAACAACATAGGAATCCAGAGACGGCTGGGCAAAACCGGTCATGGGACCGCCCATAATAACTTTCACTGCATCATCTGTCAGACCGCCGGCTTCTGCTATCAGGTCTCTTACTGAAATACCTATCGGGCAGATTAGATTGAGGGGCTCTCTGACTCCGCGGCCTGTTACAGTAACGGTACGCTCAACCAGGGGCATGCCTTTTGTAATTGCATCTGCTACTGCTACTGCTGTGGAGATATTATTAACTACAACCCCAATATCAATAGGCAGGCCTCCCATGGGCACTTCCCTGTCCAGGACTGCCTTAATCAACATCTTCTCTCCACCCTGGGGATACTTGGTTTCCATTACTTTAACCTCAATTCCCTCTTCAGAAAGAACGGATTCTTCCATGACTTTTACGGCATCCGGTTTATTGTCATCAATAGCTATAATTCCTTTCCGGGCACCAATAGCTTTCATGAGTGCTTTCATACCATAGACCACTGCATCAGGGCGTTCCAGCATCATTCTGTGGTCAACAGTCAGATATGGTTCACACTCTGCTCCATTCAGAACCAGATACTCTGCTTTCTTCCCCTCAGGAATAGTAAGTTTTACATGGGTAGGGAACATGGCTCCGCCCATACCTACTATACCGGCATCCCTTACAATTTTCCTGATGCTTTCCGGGCTCAAATCCTCAAGAGCACCGTAAGGAACAATACCTTCGGCAAGCCAGTCTTCATCATCAGGTTCGATTACTACTGCATCACATTGCCTGCCATCCGCTGTCAGCACTTTCTTTATTTCTTTTACGGATCCGGAGGCTGAAGCATGAATTGGAGCAGAAACAAAGCTGTCACTATCAGCTATTTTTTGCCCCAGGTCCACATGGTCACCCTTTTTTACCAGGGGCTTACAGGGAGCTCCAATATGCTGCTGCATGAGAATTGTAAGCATTTCCGGCCTGGCAGCTTTTTTAAAGGGCTTATCACTGGTCAGATTTTTGTTGTAATCTGGATGAATACCCTGTTTAAATGTTAACAGACTCAAAATTTTTCACCCCTTTTTTAAAAATCATTAGAAAATACAAAATTTACTAAATAATATCCTGTATAAAAGGAAGATTTGTAATTTATAGGTTCTTGACCAACCATACTTATTATAATACATCTCCACTTCAAAAACAACCTAAAAAAAACCCACTTTCCTAGTGGGTTATAAATGCATCATAGCCGAGTGCCTCTATCTCTTTTTCTATCTCCTCCGCTTTACTGCGATCTGTAAAAGCCCCTATCTGTACTTTATAGGGAATCTTTTCATCTGCAATGACCGCAGGAAAACCTTTTTGAGATAGTTCATTACTCAATTCTTCCGCATTCCTGCGGCTGTTAAAAGCACCAACCTGTATTACAAACACCTCTTTGCTCTGAATCTGGCTCTCCTGAGCAGTAAAGCTTCCCGTAAAATAATTATATGAAGCACTCTCCTCTTCTTCATCTTCCAGAATTATCTCTTCCTCCACAACTCTGCTGCCTTCGTCCAGAAAATGCAGGTTTCCGGGCCTTTCTCCAGTAACCAGTTGAATAAACCAATTTCCCAGGAGATAGCCCACCAATAATCCTAACATCATCAATATTATTACCAGGACTTTTAGTGACATACTGTTAGTTCCTTCCATATAATTCACTCCCTTCTTAATACTAAATATGATAGAAGGGATAATTTTATACCTCCTGTGAATCAATAAAACAATAGTGTTTTTTTACCTCTGCTGTATTGTATAATGAGCCGGTAATAAATATAATATCATCTGCTCCTGCCTGCTTTTCTGCGCTTATAAGCGCCTGCGCCATGGGCAGGATTATCCTGTTATTTGCATTATATACATCCAGTTTTTCTTTTATAATCTCTGCAGAAAGAGCCCTTGAATTATTATTCTCTGAAATAATTATTTCCAGATCCGGCAGACGGATTATCTCCCTGAGCATTTTATCTATATCTTTATCAGCAAGTACTGCTAAAACAAGCAGTATCTTTCCTTTTTTTTCTTTCAGATCCCTGAACTTTAACAGGCAATTGACAGCTTCAGCAATTCCCTCACTATTATGGGCTCCATCCAGTAGAACTAATGGTTTTTTGAGTAATATCTCCATCCGCCCCGGAATATAGGCTTTTAAGAGGCCCTTTCTAATCTCCTCTTCCCGTACAGGGAATCTTGACTGAAGCTCATTGACAACTTCAAGAGCCAGGATAGCATTACGGACCTGATATTCCCCGCGTAGAGCTATTTTATAGCTTGTCCCTTCATCTACTCTTCCTTCAGGCTGTACACCCCTGTACATCAAGGAAAACTCCTGGCCCTCAAGTGAACTTTCTTTAATAAGATAGTCATATTTATCTATTATCTTTGTCAATTTTGAACCCCTCTTATCTGCTATATCTTCAATAACCTTCAGGGCTCTTCTATCTCTGGCTCCAGTAAGAACAGGCACCCCCTCTTTTATTATGCCTGCTTTTTCAGCTGCTATTTCTTCAATCGTATCTCCCAGTATTGAAGTGTGTTCGAGACTGATACCGGTAATCACACTTATCTCCGGTTTTTTTACAATATTGGTCGCATCCAGCCTGCCTCCCAGGCCGGTTTCTAAAAGAACTAAATCAACCTTCTGCTGCTCGAAATACATAAAAGCCAGTGCTGTCACCAGTTCGAAAAAGCTGGGCTCACCCAATTCAGAATCTCTTATCTTGTCTACAACTGGTTTTATCTTACAGACAAGTTCGCTCAATTCCTCTGTACTGATTTTTCTGCCGTTTATTTCTATTCTTTCATTAAATTCAAGAAGGTGTGGTGAGGTATAAACCCCGGTCCGGTAACCTGCTTCTATATATATACTTTTTAGAAAGGTTATTGTAGAACCTTTGCCATTACTGCCAGCCACATGAATTACCCTGATTTTGTTTTCCGGATGGCCAAATACTTCCAGCAGGGCCTCAATACGCTTTAATCCCGGCTTATAACCGCCTTTAGCCCCGAATTTTTCAAATTTATCTATGTATTTATAAGGGTCCATCTTATTCCTCCAT
>JAAYLO010000286.1 GCA_012521855.1 Halanaerobiaceae bacterium | reverse complement strand
GTTCTATACACCGGTATGACCAAAACCGCCCTTTCCCCTTTTGCTGTCGGAAAGCTCCTCTACTTCTTCCCATTCAACATCATAGGTTTTATGTATTATCAACTGGGCAATCCGGTCACCCTTTTTTATATGAAAATCTTCTTTCCCATGATTAATTAAAATAACGCCTACTTCTCCGCGATAACCGGGATCAATTACCCCGTCAGCATTCAGTACAGTTACGCCGTGTTTTAGTGCCAGTCCGCTCCTTGGATAAATAAAGCCCCCATACCCCTCCGGAATTGCTATTTTGATACCTGTTTTTATTAATTTATACTCCCCGCTTCTAAGAACTGTATTCTCAGCTGACAGTAAATCTAAGCCTGCATCTTCACCAGGATGCTGGTATCTTGGCAATTCCATAGAGCTGTCCAGTTTTACAATCTCAATTTTCATTTTTTTCACCTCAGTACACCATTTATTACCGGATTTATATCTATTCTATCATAAAAAAAGTTATTTCAAAAGTATTTTCTGCTTATTTTATCAGTTCTGATACTTTTACGAATTTATATCCTTTTTTTGTCAATATATCTATAATATCTTCAAGGGCCTGTAAACTTGGTTCTGTAGGGTGCATCAGGATAATTCCTCCATCATCTATCTTATTAACAGCCCTCTGAACTATTAGCTCCTTAGCGGGCCTCTGCCAGTCTACAGTATCTGCAGACCACATAATAGTACTATACCCTATACTGCCTGCTATACTGCTTATCCTGCTGTCTACTTCACCATATGGCGGTGCAAACAAAGCGGTTCTCTGGCCGGTAATTTGAAAAATCAGCTCCTCATTTTTTTTGATTAATTCGATTAATTCATTATTGGACAGACTCTTTAAATGTGCATGCCTGAAACCATGATTACCGATCTCATGCCCTTTCTCAGCCATCAGTTTCAGCAATTCCCTGTTTTTTTCAGCCCAATATCCTGTAACAAAAAAGGTAACCTTAACCCCCTTTTCCTCAAATACTTTTAAAAATCCGGGAATATATTCTTCCCCCCAATCCACATTGATGGTCAAGGATATTTGATTTCTACCCCGGACTCCATGGTAATAGGGTGAGTTATTAGCAGTATTAACCGGGATGATCAGTTCATTTTCTGCCATACCGATTATTATTCCTACAAATAAACATATTATGAAAAGGTACCTTCTATCCATTTAATTTGCACCTCTTACCTGCAGGCCGGAATGGGATTCAATAAAATAATTGTCTTTATAGACCAGTTCTGATAGAGGGACTATCTTATATCCCTTTTCCTTTAATAAAGGCAAGGCAATTTTTAATGCCTCAGCTGTTTCAGGTGCATTATTATGCATCAAAATAATATCCCCGCTGTCTGCCTTTAGAAGCTGTTTTACTATATGATCAACACCTGGTTCCTTCCAGTCATGTGAGTCAATACTCCACTGGATAACCTGATAACCCATCTCACTTATCTTTTTTATGACATTATTATTATATTCACCAAAGGGCGGCCTGAAAAACCTCGGTTTTTTCCCGGTTAAATCCTCTATCAGTTTTGAAGTGGAGCTTACTTCTTTTTCAATCTCCTGATTTGACAATTGATTAAAATGGGGATGTGTATAAGAATGGTTTTCTATCTCGTGCCCTTCAGAGGCTATCTTTTTTACCATTTCCGGATACTTTTCCAACCAGTATCCTGCAAAGAAGAAGGTGATTTTTACCTCATTATCACGTAATATCTCCAGAATCCTGTCAGTATAATCAGCTCCCCAGGTTCCATCAAGGGTTATTGAAATCATTTTATCATCCCTGGCAACTTTATAGATCGGCACCAGTCTTTTGTTCAGGACAGGAATTGCTTCACCATATTTATTGCCGAGAAGAAAACCTAATGAAAAGATAAGTATAATAAAACTTATCAATATGAAGAAGATAAGCCTTCTGGCCGGGGTAAATATAAAATCCATCTTAATCACACACCTTTTTAAGTTTACTGATTCCTTTTGCTTAAATTTATGCATTAAAAATCCTGGATATTCGTTATCCCGCTGCATATATTTATAAATATGTGTCATATAAATTATATTAAAAACAATTATTAAAATAAGGAGTGTATTATGTATTATATATTAACTATAAAACCATTAAGGATTATCACCATAGTATTACTGCTTATTTTTTTCTCACTTCTTTTTATTAATCAACACTACTTAACAATTCCCTCCAATTCCAGTACCATGATCTTTAAAGTGGTCATTGATCCAGGACATGGCGGCATCGACACAGGTGCCAGTTATGGGAATCTCCTTGAAAAGGATATCAATCTGGCAATTGCTAAATATTTGTATGAAGAATTAAAAAAAGTGAATATAATCCCAATTATGACCAGAACAGAAGACAAATTATACCAGAACAGCAGGAACAAAGATTTGCGGCAAAGACCCTTGATAGCCAATGATGCAAAAGCAGATCTTTTTATCAGTATTCATGGAAACAACTATCCTTCCAGCCAGCCCAGCGGAAGCCAGATTTTTTATAAAATAAATTCACCGGAAAGCGAAAGACTCGCAGAGTTTGTGCAAAAAGAACTGGTAAAGCTGCGCAAGGAGAACAACCGTGCACTGAAAAAAGGGGATTATTATGTGTTGAATATGATAAAATGTCCGGGGATATTAATTGAAACTGGATTTCTTTCAAACCCTGCAGACCGGAGTTTCCTATCTGACCCTGCCTATCAAAAAAAAATAGCCCTCGGGATCAAAAATGGAATTGTCAACTATTTTCAGGAAAATTTCAATAAACCCTCCCTTGAAGAAAATCCAGTTCATGAGTTGCTGAAAAATGACATTTCTGTATCAGAAGAAAACTCTCTTTACTATATTTCGTTTTCAGATCAGGAGCTTTTCTTAACAGGGGTTAAAATGCCTTTTCCAACAGCAAGTTTCTTTGAAAAGGAATACCTCACCCTGGATTTTAAGGAGATACTGGCAATATCAGCCATAAAAGAATTGATGAGCCCGCCTCCAGGCTTAATTTCACCCATTCCTGACGGGACTCGTATTAATTCTTTAAGGATACAGGATGGGCTGGCAATAGTTGATTTCACAATAAATCCAGAAAAAATAAATGCCGGAGCAGAGTTTGAGCATTTTTCCCTCCAGGCTATACTTAAAACATTGTTTTCCATTAATGGCATCAAGGGGGTTAAAATATTATTATCAGGTGAAGAAAATGCCAGTACTGGTGGACATATCATTTTTTACAGCATTTATTATAAATAATAACAGAGATAAAAAAAGAGGCCTGTTAAAGCCTCGCTCTTTGTATATAGCTTATTTTGTAAAGACATGATCACCAATAGTTACCATTACCCGTCTCTGTTTAAACCACCACTGGTTTTTAGCAATTTTAGGATTATAATAATATAATGAGCCCATTGTAGGGTCAGTTCCATTAAATGCCTCCCGGGCAGCTCTATATTCTGTCCTGTTGGGGGTTAAGTTTATCTGGCCGTCATTTACTGCTGAAAACTGATTTTTTTGATAGATAACTCCTCTGAATGTATTTGGGAAATAGGAGCTCAGAACCCTATTTATAACCACCGCTCCCACGGCAACCTGCCCGATAAATGGTTCTCCCCTTGCTTCTGCATATATAATACGGGCCAGTAATTCAACATCTTCATCTGTAACTGTTCTTGCCAGAATCTGTCTTGGTGTCAGATTATTAACCGGTAATTTCAGTTTGTCACCTATTCTGATTGTGCTTTTATCCAGATCATTTAATGCCATGATCACTCCGATAGAGGTATTAAAACTACGGGCCAGATCATAAAGTGTATCACCTTTTGCCACATGATAGGTTATTATCTTATCCTTCGGTATCTTACTGACATCAGGCAGTTTCATCCCCGGATCAATTCTAACTGAGTAAACATTGCCAAGATCCAGTTTCAGCTCAGGCAATCTGGATTGATTATCATAAAATGTGTAATTCCAGATATGTTTCTTCTCTTCTTTCTCTATTTTGGGAATCAATAATTCCTGTCCTACCTTGATTGTTGTATTTTCTTTCAGGTTATTGCCTTTTAAAAGTTCTTTCAAAGATATACCAAAACTCTGTGCTATTTCACTTAAGGTATCCCCGTCCTGGACAACATAGATAAGGCGGAATTCAGGACCGGCTTTAAGAGTAAATGAATAAATGATAAAAAATATTAGTGCAATAATTATCAGTGTGGTCTTTCTAAGCATAAGATAACCCCCTCTTTGGTTAATGAATCTATTGATAGATATCTTACCGGGCAATCCTCAGGTAGTGAATTCAGAAAAAACTTCCCATACTGTTTTGTAATTATTCTATTGTCAAAACAGATAATAACCCCTCTGTCCTTTTTTGATCGTATCAGCCTGCCGAATCCCTGTTTAAATCGTATAACAGCGCGGGGAATACTATATTGAAAAAAGGGGTTTTTCCCTTCTTTTTTCAGCATTTCCATCCGGGCAGCAGCAACAGGTTCATCCGGAACAGGAAAAGGCAGTTTCATAATTATCAAAAGCTGAAGATTATCTCCTTTTATATCAACCCCTTCCCAGAAACTGTCAGTTCCGAAGATAATTTGATTTTCCTCCTGTTTGAATCTTTCTATTATGTAGTTTCTGGAGTGATTTCCCTGAGCCAGAATATTTATACCGGCTTCCTGCAAAGAATCCCTTAATTTTTGTTCACAATAATTAAGCATCCTGTATGAAGTAAACAGAACCATGGTTCTTCCAGCAACAGCCAGAAGTATTTTTTCCAGATCATCAATAACTGACTCTATAAAGCCGGGTGAATTTGCAGGAAGAATATCTTCAGGAATAAGCAGTTCTGCCTGTTCTGAGTAATTAAAGGGGGATTCTACCTGCAAGGTATCACTCTTTTCAAGTCCCAGTGATTTCTGAAAAAAAGAAAAATCCTTATTAACAGTTAATGTTGCAGAAGTAAGTACCAGGGTATCAAGCCTGTCCCATAAAAGCTCAGCCATTAAGCCAGCAATATCCAGCGGGGCATTTTCCTGATTTATAATGTTTTCTCCCTTTTTTTCTATCCAGAAAACGTAGTCAGAATCTTCTGCCTTTATATTAAAGTCCAGTGCCTTAATAAAGAGCTGGCATCTCAGGATATAGGATTCAAGTTCAATGAGCATTTCATCAAAATCATATATATCAGAAGCAGGCAGTTTCATTATCTCCTCATATAGTTCCTGAAGATATATGCCCATTTTTTGAAGATGTAAAAGCATATTTTCACTATATTCCAATATATCCTGCCAATGTTCGCCTGCTTTCGTATTTTCATCAACCCGTATTACCTTTTCCTCATTTTCAAGAATATTATCAAATACATTAAAATATCCTGTACTTATCTCCTTTATCTTGAGTATTTGCGGGATTATCTTATTATCGATGATCTTCAAAAATCTGTCCAGATCAGCTGATTTCAGTCTGGCCAGTTTTTCCCGTAAAGCTGGTATAAGTGAATATTTATTGTGGTAAAGTCTTTGAAAATACTTGTTTACAGCAGCAATATAAAAGGGTTCCCCCAGATGTGCTGTGGCAGTATCCACTAAATTATGGGCCTCATCAATAATAAGTTTTCTGTATTTCGGTAATATTCCATTATCATTATCAGCATTTTCACTTTTCAGAACTGCATCTGATAATAATAGATGATGGTTTACAATAAGCAAATCTGCACTGAAGACTTCTTTTCTGGCCAGCATAAAAAAACAGGAGTTAAAATAAGGACACTTTGTCTTTAAACACAGATCACTCTCAGAAGCCAGTTCTTCCCATATATCTGTTTTTATAACAAAACTTAATTCTGACCTGGAACCGGTCTCCGTGTTCTCCAGCCAGTTCAGTATTTTCACTAACTCCTCCTGTTTATCAGGATTATCTGAATATATATCAGCAGAGCGCTTTTCCAGCAATTTCTGTTTTCTTTTACAGACATAATTGTTCCTGCCTTTTACAAGCACAGCCTTAAAGGAAAAAGGCAGTATTTTTTTTAAACAAATAAGGTCTTTTCCCATCAGCTGTTCCTGCAAATTTATAGTGTTCGTGGAGACTACTACACACTCCTTATTTTTAACTGACCAGTATAAAGCAGGCAGAAGATAGGCAAAGGATTTGCCTGTACCTGTTCCTGCCTCTACAAAAAGATACCTGTGTTCATTTAAGGAATCAATAATTTTCTCAAGAACGGCAAGCTGTTGTTCCCTGTATTCATAATCCCTCAACAATTTCTCCATCTGCCCTCCGGGAGAAAAAATATCAATAATCTCATCTTTATCAATCTTTATTTCCTCATCCGGTATTTTGGGTACAACAACTACATATATATCAGTAACTTCGTTATTAATAATGGCAAAACCGATACCATTATTTCCAGTACGGGAGGCAACCCTGATATCAGCTGCTGAGGGAGATAAGTCACCAGAGGGATGATTATGTATTATCATCATACCTGGCTTTAAATCTGAGATAATAGCGGGAACCATATTGCTATTACCCCTTGCCAGAAGATCAATATCAGTAACTTTTTTTGTTTTTTTATCTATATATCCAAGCAGGAATATTTCCTGTCCGCCTGCCTCCTCTATTTTATTTTTTATATCTATAATTACATTTTCACTCATTAACTCTTTTATATTTTCCATTTCATTTCTCCTGAAATTTCACAAAATGAATATTTATAAGCCTGTTCCTTCACCACCATTTTTTTTATTATATCATACATTTAAATAAAACACGAGCCTGTTTTTATATTAGAATTAATTACCACTTAAATTGCAGTTATGTTTTAAGACCCATAAAGTAAAAAAACATAAACTAGCAGTCAGTTTATGTTTTGTAATATTTATTGATTTTTCACAAAATCACTCTGCCTTTAAGGCTTCTTTTCTGGACAGGTTAATACGGCCGTGTTTATCAATATCTGTTACTTTTACTAATATTTTATCGCCTATAGAAACTACTTCTTCTACATCTTTGACATGATAATCAGCCAGCTGAGAGATATGAACAAGTCCTTCTTTACCAGGCAATATCTCTACAAAAGCTCCAAAATTCATAATCTTTTTCACAGTACCTTCATATAATTCACCAACTACAACATCTCTCGTCAGATTATAGATCATCCTCTCTGCTGCCTGGCCTGCTTCCTGATTATCAGCCATTATATAAACTGTTCCGTCATCATCAATATCCACTGTTACGCCTGTTTCATCAATTATTTTATTGATCATTTTCCCGCCCGGACCAATAACAAACCTGATCTTTTCAGGGTCAATCTTCATGGTAGACATCAGAGGAGCATATGGTGACAATTCCGGCCTGGGTTTATCAATTACCTTTAACATCTCACCCAGAATAAATAACCTGCCTTCTCGGGCCTGTTCCAGTGCTTTAATCAGAATCTCTTTTGAAATTCCTTTTATTTTTATATCCATCTGGATGGCTGTTATACCGTTTTTGGTTCCGGCTACTTTAAAATCCATATCTCCATTAAAGTCCTCCAGACCCTGGATATCAGATAAAATGGCAACCTTATCATCTTCTTTCATTAAACCCATGGCAATACCGGCAACAGGTTCTTTGATGGGAATACCGGCATCCATTAAAGCAAGTGTGCTTCCGCAGACACTGGCCTGTGAACTGGAACCATTGGATTCAAGAACCTCTGATACGACTCTGATTGTATAAGGGAATTCCTCCTGTGGGGGAATCATTGGTGCAAGAGCTCTTTCTCCTAAAGCCCCATGACCGATTTCCCTTCTTCCAGGTGCCCGGAGAGGGCTTGTCTCTCCAACACAGAAAGGAGGAAAATTATAATGATGCATATATCTTTTTGTTTCATCTTCTCCAAGGCCGAAAAGGATCTGTTCATCGGAAACTGCACCAAGTGTCACTACACTTAAAACCTGTGTCTGCCCCCTGGTAAATAAACCTGAACCATGTACTCTGGGAATTACTCCAACCTCACAGGAAATCGGCCTTATCTCTTCAGGTTTCCTTCCATCAGGCCTTATTCCCTCTTCTAAAATCATTTTACGGATTAATTCTCTGTTTATACCTTCCAGCAATTTAGAGATCATCCGTATTTTCTCATCAAGATCTTCATCATCAATGAACTTTTCTTTAAAATATTCGATAGTTTCTTCTTTAACCTCATCAATCTTTGTATTTCTTGTCAGTTTTTCAAAAGTACGGATGGCATCATCAAGTTTTTCAGTCACATATTCCCTTACTTCTTTCTCCAGTTCCCCTTCTATTTCCTGAATCTCATATTCTATTTTCTCTTTTCCTGCTTCTTCTCTTATTTTCTTCTGAAAAGCTATTAATTTTTTAATTTCTTCATGGGCTAATTCAATGGCCTCAATCATTATTTCTTCAGGAACCTCATTAGCACCAGCTTCAACCATTAAAACAGCATCCTCTGTACCTGCCACAGTTAGATCTAAATCACTTCTATCTCTCTCTTCTTCACCAGGGTTAATAATAAGATTTCCATCAACTAAACCAACCTTTACACCAGCTATCGGCTCACTAAATGGAATATCAGATAATATCAGTGCAGCTGAAGCACCGTTCATGGCTGTAATATCAGCTTCACAGTCACTATCAACAGATAAAACTGTACAGATTATCTGTACATCATGATTAAAACCTTCTGGAAAAAGGGGCCGTAAAGGTCTATCAATCAAACGGGCTGCCAGTGTTGCTGTATCCCGTGGTTTTCCCTCTCTTCTTGTAATACTTCCGGGTATTTTGCCTATAGCATATTCCCTTTCTTCATAGTTTACCATTAAAGGGAAAAAATCTATGCCTTCACGGGGTTCAGACATGGTGGCTGTTACCAGTACAGAAGTATTTCCATACCTGATCAAAACAGTGCCATTAGCCTGCTTAGCCATTTTTCCGGTTTCAATAACTAATGGCCTGCCTGCTATTTCTGTTTCCCAGGTTTTGTACATAAAATAACCTCCTTCATTAGCATTTATTATATCTCTTATTTTACAGTATATCTTCTATTAAGCTGAAAGAGCGGTAGAAACCGCTCTTACAGATGGATAAACCTAACCGCGTATTCCCAATCTGGAAATTAAGCTGCGGTAACGTTCAATATCTTTATTCATCAGATATCTCAAAAGCCTTTTCCTCTTTCCGACCATCTTTAACAAACCTCTGCGTGAATGAAAATCATTTTTATGTTCTTTTAGATGTTCGGTAAGTTGTGATATTCGGGCAGTTAAAAGGGCTATCTGGACTTCCGGTGATCCTGTATCTCCTTCTTCAATCTGATACTCTCTGATAATTTCTTCTTTCTTTTCTTTAGTTAACATCCCTTCACCTCCTTTGTTATCATTTACACCACAGGCCAAGTAAAACGTTGGAGGAACATTTAACCTAGCTAATGGCAGAGTTTTTATTCTTTTTTAATTGTAACATAAAAGATTTTGAGTGTAAAGAATATCTTTTTTTATCTGTTCGACAAGCTCTTCTTCGCTATTAAAGGTCTTCTCCTCTCGAATATATTCAATAATTTCAACAGACAATCTTTCAAAATAAAGTTCTTTATATGGAAAATCCAGTATATGTACTTCAATTGAATACTTCGTTCCCGGAAAAGTAGGATTATTTCCAAAATTAACAAGACCGATATATTTTTCTCCATTATAATATACATATGAAGAATACACACCATCAGGAGGCAGAGTATAATCATCTTCAAGTTTTAAATTTGCAGTAGGTATCCCCATTTTGTTCCCTCTTCCGGTACCCCTGATAATTCTGGCATTCAAACAGTAATTTCTGCCCATATATTTTTTTACTTCATTTAGCTTTCCTTTTTCTATCAATTCCCGTATTAAAGTGCTTGATACTCTCTTATTATCAATTACTTTATTTTTAATTCCAACAACCTTTATACCTAACTGCTCTCCTGTTTCTACCAGCTTATCCAGGGTGCCCTCTCCTTTATATCCCAGCTGAAAATCCTCACCCACAACCAGGTATGAGGCATTTAAATTCTTTTTCAAAATATTTTTAACAAAATCCCGGTAATCAAGTGCAGCAAATTCCGGTGTAAACTTCTGTTCCAGATAATAATCTATGTCATAACTGGATAATAGCTCTATCTTCTGCCGCCTGGAAATAAGAGTCCCGGGGGCAAGTACTGGTTTTAAAATCTCAAGGGGCCTTGGATAAAATGTATATATACCGACAGGCAGTTTATTTTCATCAGCGATTTTCTTTGCATTTTTGATTATCTTTTGATGTCCCAGATGCACGCCGTCAAATACACCAATAGCCAATACTAATGGCCCGATATTAAAAGTTTCAAAATTACTGCTTTTGATTACTTCCATAAATATCACCTGTAAAACAAATTATTATTTATGATAAATGCATGTTAAAAACACGTATTGGTTTACATTCAAAATTATTATCTTTTATATCCAGCTCATTTATAGAAACCAGGTAATCATTATAATAAATCGAAACCCTTTTATCCTTTTTCAAATATTCATCAAGTTTATATGGTAATTCTGCAAAGTTATGTCTATATAAAACAACACCGTTTTCTGCAAAGGAAAGTGATTCTTTATTCAGTTTGAGAACAGGAAAACTGAGTGGGTAATCAAGGGGCAATAATTTTTGTTCACCCTGTACTTTAAGATCTTCTAATTCCACAGCATCCTCTATCGAAAAAGGCCCTGATTTTGTACGGATTAAATTCTTAAGATGAGCTCCAACAGATAAGGACTTACCTATATCATCTGCAAGAGTTCTCACATAGGTGCCTTTTGAGCAGAGAATACGGATCTTCAGGACTGGAAGTTTGAAATCCAGTAATTCCAGTTCATGAATCTTTATCTTTCTTTTTTCCCTTTCAACACTTTTACCTTCTCTGGCCAGTTGATACAGCCTTCTGCCCTGATAATGTACGGCAGAATACATTGGTGGAAGCTGGTCTATTTCTCCTACAAATGATTGCAGTGTTTCATTGACCTTATTAATATCAATAACATGCCAGTTATTGTTCCTGCTGGTTATCCGTCCATCGCCATCAAGAGTATCAGTAGTTACCCCCAGAAATATCTCAGCAATATATTCTTTCTCTCCTTCAGGTATAAAAGGGATTACTCTGGTAGCTTTCCCCAGACAGACCGGGAGAACACCTCTTGCTGCAGGATCAAGTGTACCGGTATGGCCGGCTTTTTTTGCTGACAGTAGTTTTTTGACCCGGGAAACCACTTGATATGATGTCATGCCTGACGGTTTCATGATATTAATAATTCCGTTTATTTTACACATATTCCTCCACCTTGCGCAGTACTGCCTCCTGTGACTGTTTAATGTTCATATTAATTATGCAGCCTGCTGCCCGGAGATGGCCGCCTCCGCCAAAGTATGCAGCAATCTCATTTACCGGGCAATAGCTGTTTGAGCGCAGACTTACTTTTGTCTTATTTTCTTCTATTTCTGTAAAGACCAGACCCACCTCAACTCCTGTAATATCCCGGGCATAATTTACTAATCCTGATGCTTCTTTCTCTTCTGCTTCTGCTTCCTGTAACATCTTTTTGTTTACTTCCATATAAGCAATTTTCCCGTTTCCATGAAGTGCTAAGGTTAAAAGTGCTTTGGCCTTTAATAAAACTGAGCTGTATTTAGTTGCAGCAAAAACTGCCCTGTTTATATTATATATATCAACACCTAAACTCATCATTTCAGCCATAATACTGAAGACCTCTGCAGTGGTATTCTGATAACGGAAACCTCCTGTATCAGCAATTATGGCTGTCGAAATAGCAGCAGCGATTTTTTTATTCAACAGATGATTATTATCCAGTTTGATTAAATCATAGATAATTTCACCTACAGCTGCTTTCCCGGGATCTATATAATTTATATTACCAAATGCTGGATTATCAATATGATGATCTATATTGATTATATAACATTCTGCTGTAAATTCCTTCCCGTCACCTAAACGCTCCAGGTCGCCTGAATCCAGTATAATACAATTATGATATTTTTTCTTCGAGAAATCATAATCACTGAAAGTCATGAAATCATTATTGCTTATTCCAAGGATCTGATACTTATCCTCTGGCGGGGCGGATAATAAAACCAGTGCTGATTTATTAAGTTTATCAAGATACCATTTTAAGGCGAATAGCGAACCAATACAGTCACCATCTGGTTCAATATGTCCCATCAATAGATAGTTGTCATTTTTAAGTATTTCCTCTCTCAACTCACTTATAGTTATCATCCTGGCCTTCCCCTTTGCTGGATTCTCTTTTTACTTTTTCAAGCAAACTGGAGATATGTGCGCCATACTCTAAAGACTTGTCATAGCGGAACAGAATTTCAGGTGTATGGTAGACAGTAATTCTTTCCCCCAGGAGTTTACGTATATATCCATTGGCTTTTTCCAGGCCTTCCATGCTTTTTTCTCTTTCCTCTTCATTGCCGTAAACACTTACATAAACAGTAGCATGCCGTAAATCAGCTGACACCTCAACGTCTGTAACAGAAACAAAACCAATCCTGGGATCTTTTACTTCTCTAAGTAAGATATCACTTATTTCAACTTTTATTAACTCTGCTAACCTTCTTGCTCTTTGATTTCCCATTATATATACACCTACCTGGACTAAAATTATAAAGTTCTTTTTATCTTTTTAATTGTAAATACTTCCAATTCATCTCCTGTTTTAATATCATTGTAATCTTCAATACCGAGACCACATTCATATCCTTCTTTAACCTCTTTCACATCATTCTCAAACCTCTTCAGTGAAGCGATATTCCCCTCTGTTATTACTACCCCGTCTCTTATCAGTCTTACCTTATCATTACGGTTGATTACCCCTTCTGTAACATACAGGCCTGCAACAATACCAACACCTGGTACCTTGAATGTCTCCCTCACTTCAGCTCTGCCGGTTATCTCTTCTTTTATCTCAGGATCCAGAAGACCAGACATGGCATCCTTAAAATCCTCCAGCGCCTTATATATTACCCGATAGGTCCTGATATCTACTTGTTCCTCTTCTGCAATCTGCTGGGCATTATTATCCGGCCTTACATTAAATCCCAGCACTATTGCATTAGAAGCACTGGCCAGATTTACATCAGTTTCACTTATTGCACCGACACCGGTATGGATAATATTAACCGAAATTTCTTCATTGCTTAATTTCAGCAGTGAATCCCTTAAGGCTTCAATGGAACCCTGTACATCAGCCTTGATTATTACATTGAGTTCTTTTACTTTACCCTTCTGTATTTGCTGATAAAGCTCCTCCAATGATACCCTGTTATCAACATTTAGACTTTTTTGCTGAAGATCTTTTCTTCTCAGTTCAGCAATATGCCTGGCTTCTTTCTCATCTTCCAGCACCTGTACAAAATCACCTGCATTGGGTACATCAGAAAAACCAAGAACTTCAACAGGCATGGCTGGTGTTGCCTTTTTTACCCTGTTTCCCTTGTCATCAAACATGGCCCTTACTCTGCCCGCAACCGGCCCAGCCAGGATAGGATCACCAATTTTCAGGGTTCCGTTTTTTATCAGGACCGTTGCTACAGGACCCCGCCCTTTATCAAGCTCAGATTCAATTATGATACCTTCTGCCAGCCTGTTCGGATTTGCCTTAATCTCTTCAATTTCTGCAACAAGAAGTACCATCTCCAGTAATTCATCTATATTTTCATTTTTTAAGGCTGATATTTCTACAAATATTGTATCTCCTCCCCATTCTTCGGGTACTAATCCATATTCCGTCAATTCCTGTTTTACTCTATCAGGTTGTGCATTAGGCCTGTCGATTTTATTTATAGCTACAATAATGGGAATATCAGCAGCCTTAGCATGGTTTATTGCTTCTATAGTCTGCGGCATAACACCATCATCTGCCGCCACAACAAGTATAGTAATATCTGTTACCTGGGCACCCCTTGCCCGCATGGCTGTAAAAGCCTCATGACCAGGTGTATCTATAAAGGTAATGGGCCGGTTGTTTATCATTACCTGATAAGCGCCAATATGTTGTGTAATTCCACCTGCTTCTCCCTCAGCAACACTTGTTTTGCGGATCGAATCAAGCAATGTAGTTTTACCATGGTCAACATGCCCCATAACAGTAACAACAGGTGGCCTCAAAACCAGATCTTCTTCTCTATCTATTATTTCTTTACCTATTTTGCCATGTATATTTATTTCTTCTCCTTTTTCTTTATCATTTGAAATAATCTCAACATCAATACCGATTTCATCACACAACATCAATAATGTATCCTCATCAAGGGGATGATTTAGATTTGCCATCAGGCCCAGATTCATTAGCTCTTTTATTATTTGATTGGCTGGTTTTTTTATTGTTTCACTGAACTTCTTGACAGTTATCGGCAGCTCTACCTGAAATACTTTAGCCTGTTTTTCTTTTCTTTGAGGACTTCTCTCAATTGTTTCAGACATACTTTTTTCTTTATTATCTTTTTTGCTTTTTTTATCTTTTTTCTTTTCTCTACGTTCTTTTTCCTCTTCTTCCTCACGTTTTTTTGTCTTTTTTATCTTTTCTTTATCTGCTGCCAGAGAAAGATCATCATCTCCCTTTACTTCATCTTCCTTTTCTTCTGTATACATATCTTTTACTATTTTTGCAGTTTCATCATCTATTGAACTCATATGACTGGCTACTTCAACCCCAAGATCTTGAAGAATCTCTATCAGTTCACCACTACTTATTCCAAGTTCTTTTGCAAGTTTATAAACACGGATCTTTGCCATAATATTACACCTCCATAATATTAGCCTATCATCTCATCAATCTCCTTTTTCAAATCTTCATATATTTTTTCAGAGACTGATTTTTTCAAAGAACGTTCTATGTTCTTTGATTTCACCGCTTTATTAAGACAGGCAGGATCAGGGCAGATATATGCTCCCCTGCCATTTGCTTTGCCAGTTTTATCAATACTTATTGTGTCCTCAGCACTATTGTATACTATCCTGATCAAATCAAATTTAGCTTTTCTTTCATTACACCCTACACATTTCCTTAAAGGGATTCTCCTGGGCATATATCATCCTCCCGTTCAGCATATGTTTTATTCTTCCAGATTATCCTGTGTAGTGTCATCATTGTCTTCAGCATCTGAATCCTCATTATCCAGGCTTTCAGAACTATAAGAGGATTCTTTTTTAATATCGACCTTCCAGCCGGTAAGTTTTGCAGCAAGCCGGGCATTTTGTCCTTCCTTCCCGATAGCCAGAGATAATTGATAATCAGGTACGATAACCTCAGCTATTTTCTCTTCCTCATTAATATTAACCTTGATTACCTCAGCAGGATTAAGAGCATTGGCAATAAAGACTGCAGGGTCATCACTCCACTCGATAATATCAATTTTTTCCCCATTCAACTGGTCCACTACTGCCTGAACCCTCATACCTTTAGGGCCGACACAGGCCCCGACAGGATCAACATTTTTGTCATGTGAATAAACTGATATTTTAGATCTGCTGCCAGCTTCCCTGGCTATTGATTTTATTTCAACAATACCATCAAATATTTCCGGTACCTCTACTTCAAAAAGACGTTTCAATAAGCCGGGATGTGTTCTTGAAACCAAAACTTTCGGACCTTTACTATCAGTACTTACTTCTACAACATATAATTTTATCCGGTCACCCAATTCGTATTTTTCATCCGGCATCTGTTCAGATGGCGGGAGTAATGCTTCAATCTTTCCAAGATCAATAAACAGGTTATTATTATAAATCCTCTGAATCATTCCTGTAATCAGTTCATCTTCTTTTTCCTTATACTCTTCATAAATAACATCACGCTCAGCTTCTCTGATTCTCTGCATAACTACCTGTTTTGCAGTCTGTGCTGCAATCCTGCCAAAATTATCAGGTGTTATTTCTTCTTCAACAAAATCTCCTATTTCATACCTGGGATTACGCTTTTTTGCATCTTCCAGTGATATTTCAAGATTTTTGTTCTGTACTTCTTCAACCACTTTTTTCTTTGTATAGACGTGGACCTCTCCAGTAGTACTATTCAGCTCCACTCTTACATTTTCTTTTGATCCAAAATCCTTTTTATAAGCAGAAATCAGAGCAGTTTCAATTGCCTCCAGTAAAATCTCCTTTGAGATTCCTTTTTCTTTTTCTATATCGTCAAGGGCATGCAAAAAATCAAGATTCACTCTACTGTTCCTCCTTATTATCCTTAATAAATAATAATATGATTAAAAATCAATTGCTAACCTTGCTTTTGCAATATCAGAATATAATATTTCTATTTCCTCATTATTATCCTTTAACCGAAGACAAATTTTTTCATCATTTCTCCCTTTGATATATCCGGTTATTTCTTTTCTTCCATCGACAGGAGCATATGTTTTTACAAAAACCAGTCTGCCTTTAAAT
>JAAYLO010000285.1 GCA_012521855.1 Halanaerobiaceae bacterium | reverse complement strand
TACGGATTCCTTGCAATCTGGCAATTTATAAAAAACTATCTCATCACCGATGCTTACTTTCTGTCTTTTCTCATCGTTTAACCTGACTTCTATTATTTTTTCACCAGCTTTAATTAACTCTAAGGGTTCTTCAAATAATCTCATTTCATGTAATATATTTCTTCTCCTTTTCACATTCGTATATTTTATATTGATGAGATTATTACATCTCTATATAATATTAAATATTCTCCTGATCTGCATATTAACTTTCCATCAGCTATAATTGGTGGTTCTTTAATAACTAAGCCAAAATAATATGAGCTCCTGTTTATACCACCATATTCAATACTATGCCCAAATCCAGAATGACAGGTCCCCCGGTCACATTCAACTTCCTTCAATTCTTCATATCTTAAGGCACCAGGATTAACTCCCAGTCCTAATTCTGCAAGAACATTAGCATTTTCATCTCTTTTTTAATCTTTCATAACTACATTTTGCTGATCATCATTTTCATTTAAAGTAACAATATTTATGACTCGTCCTCTTTTACTTCCAATTTAAAAGGCTTCCTGGGAGGACCATAATACGCACATCCATCTGCAACAATCGTTCCTTCTGCTATATATTCTATTGGAGCAGTATAAATTGCTCCAACATCCGTAATATTCCAAAAGTATGGTTGTATAGATATTTTTGTCCCTGATCCTGCAGTTATTTCAATTAAAGATACTTCTATCTCTTATCCTTAAGGGCTGCTCTCTAAATGCATTAATACTATCCCCATTCAAAATATCATCGAATGGTTTTAATCCATATGTTTCTACAGGCGCTCCAGGTATATAAAAACTTAATAGTGGAAGATATTTATCTATTACTTCTAAAATGTTCATTGCTATTTTTCTATCTGGTATATATTCCGCCAGTCGACTCACACAACAGAGAGAATGTGCTTCTCATGGTAAATCAATTATCATATCTAATGAAAACTGGTCCCTGGCAGTTAATCTTCAATATTTTTAATAAGTTTTGATATCCTATATGTACAATCCTTTATCTGGTATTCTTTTTTCCGCCATGAATCAGACAAGGGATAACTCATCCCGTCTTTTGCCTTTGCCCCCATATCCCAGTATCCTTCATCTTCTTTATTGACGTTTAGCCAATCAACTACAAACTTAAGCTTTTCTTTACAACCCGGATTTCTATACTTCGATAGTAATTCAATGGCCTTAATGTACCTGCTTGCTTCTAAAGATTTAAATGTTTCCGGCAATACAGATAATTGCTTACCATATATATAATATATCCCTGATTGGTTCTGTAAAATATAGTTCATAAAAGCCAACGCTGTCTTATCATCCAGAAGGTCGGCAACTAATGAAACATGATAGGAGTTTGCTATATCCATTATCCGTCCACCCGGAGATGATAAACCATGAACTTTTAGATATGCATCAACATATAGATTATGGTCGTATTCACCGTTTTTAAAAGCATAACATATAATCTCAGCCCACTTTTTTGCAACATCATTTGCATTCTGGTCATCCTTTGTAAATTTACGTATCGATGTTGATAACATAAGTGCTGTAAAAAGATCCCAATTCTGAACTTTTTCTCTTCGATCAGGTATTGTTTTTCTCCCCGCTAAACAATCTTTCATGTAAGAAACAGCCTTCATTATAGGCTTGTCATTTATAGTGTACCCTAAAATCTCCAGCCTGTTTAGGGCGTATTCAGTAGTCATTCGATTATCTTTTGAAGGATTACTAAGCGTATGAAAGTAGCCCCAGGATCCGTCCTCCTTTTGTAATTCAATAATTTCTGAAGCCCATTTTGAATCTTTATAATCAGTCATAAAATCACCCATTTTGACAGTATACTTAAAACCACATCCTTATATCTTTTAAATCCCATTTTTTTATAATACCCGGCTATATCTTCAGTGGTTTGTACTAACCATTCCGTACAAGGATAATGCCTGATACATCTCTTAACCCATTCTTCTCCAATTCCCTGTCCCTGATATTCAGGATCAACAACTAAATCATATATTACCGACCTTATCACTTTATCACTAAAAAACCCTTACAACTCCATCCAGTCGTTCATTATCCCAGGCAGATGCGGCCAGAGTTGAATTGATAAATGGCACATTGAAATTTTTTAACATATCGTCCGTTTCAGAGCCGTCTATCCAGCCTGCCAATTTAAATAAATTATATAGTTGATCACAAGGAAGAACCTTTGTTTTATCATCATATCTGATAACTCTTTTCTTGCATACTGACATAATCCATTCCTCTTTCTTATAATACAAACATTAAAAATAAACGGAAAAACAATAAACAAATTATTTTTGCTGATAATATAAATGCTCCCATATAATAACACTCCGATGAAAGCAATTAACCCAACGGATAAATCACCCTTTGCTAATATGTGAGCCAGACCCCAGGTTAAGGAAACTAAAATGCCACCCCAGGGGATAGTACTTTTTTTAAACCATATTTCCCCGGCTTCTTGAGCAAAAACTATTATTAATACAAATAGGCCTGTTTCAAATATGTAATACAAATATTGAAAAATAAAATTTAACCGGCCATGATATTGAAACTCTTTAACAACTTTAAATCCGTTTCAGCAGATATCCAGACAATGGTTTTTTTCTTTTTCTGGACTTTACATAACCGGGCTTTACTGTCGTGATAATAAAGCCACTCATAACTCATTTCATTCTTATGAAAAAGTTCAAGTAAATCCAGATAAATTTCAAATGATTGACCAAGTATGCTTCTTAGCACCTTATCATCAGGATATATATCCTCGTCCCTGAGTTGAATATTATTGGCAGTTTCCATTTATTGAACTCCCTTTTAATAATTAGTTTACATCCTGCTGTTTCTTTAAAGGATAATTCCTTGATTGTCTGGCCAGAAATTTCCTCATCAATTTAATTCTCTATTAGTAGTTAATCTCCTTCAATTTATAATTAAAACCCGCCAACATTAGTTTGGCTGGTTTAACAATTTATATAGCTTTTTTCAATGTTCCGATATTCATATAATATAATAC
>JAAYLO010000284.1 GCA_012521855.1 Halanaerobiaceae bacterium | reverse complement strand
CTGCAGAGGATTATGCTTCACCTGTTGCTGCTGCCTGTTGTTGCCGGTACTTCTTATGAAATATTGAAATTGGGAGCCGGGGAAAAAGTAAATCCACTTATAAAAGCCCTGACAGTACCAGGTCTTTATTTGCAAAAACTTACTACCAGTGAACCTGATGATACCATGCTGGAAGTGGCCATAGAGGCTTTAAAAGCAGTATTAGCTGAAGAGGGAGGGAGAGAAGAGAGTGATTGATTTTGAAGGCAAATTGCTGGAAATAGAGAATGAATATAAAGAAATAAATGAAAAACTGAGTGATCCTGCTATTATCAGTGATTTGGAGAATTATCAAAAATTATCAAAAAGACATGCAAAACTGAAAAAAATAGTGGAAAAATATGAAAAATACAAAAGCATTATGGCTGGTATTAAAGAGGCTGAAACAATTTTGACAGAGGAAACAGATGAAGATGTGAGGGAACTGGCTGAGATAGAACTCTCTGAACTTCAGCCCCTAAAGGAGAAACTGGAAAGTGAATTTCCTGTTTTACTTCTTCCCGAAGACCCTGATGATGAAAAAAATGTAATTGTTGAGATAAGGGCAGGGGCCGGCGGAGATGAAGCCGGGCTTTTTGCTGCAGATCTTTACCGTATGTATATCCGCTATGCAGAGAGCAAAGGCTGGAAATCTGAAATAATAAGTGTTAATGATTCCGGTATAGGCGGATTTAAAGAAGTTATATTTTCACTGGAAGGTGAGGATGTCTATAGCAGGTTAAAATATGAAAGCGGGGTTCATCGTGTCCAGCGGGTTCCTGCTACGGAATCAAGCGGCCGGATTCACACCTCTACAGCAACGGTTGCTGTTTTGCCAGAGGTAGAAGAGGTGGATCTGGAGATTGATCCAAATGAATTGAGAATTGATGTTTTCAGGTCAAGCGGCCCGGGAGGCCAGAGTGTAAATACTACTGATTCAGCTGTCAGGATAACACATATACCGACCGGTCTGGTGGTTTCCTGTCAGGATGAGAAATCACAGCACAAAAATAAGGCCAAAGCACTGCGGGTCTTAAGGGCCAGGTTGAAGGAAAAAATGGAACAGGAAAAGCGGTCTGAGATCGATGAGGCACGCAAATCCCAGGTTGGTACTGGCGAAAGAAGTGAAAAAATCAGGACATATAATTTCCCCCAGGGCAGGGTCAGTGATCACAGAATAAATCTGACAATTCATAAACTGGAACAGATCCTGAATGGAGAACTGGATCTGGTGATTGATGAACTCGTACAGGAAGATATCAGAAAAAGGCTGCAGAAGGTGTAAGCGGTGAATATCAAAGAAGTATTGTCTCTGGCCTCAGCATATTTCAGTAAACATCAATTGAAAGAACCCCGTCTTGAGGCTGAGGTGCTTCTGGCTCATGTTTTAAAAAAAGAGAGGATAAGATTATATGTTGATTTTGATCAGCCTCTGAGTAAAAGTGAGCTGGAAGAATACCGGCAGTTGGTATTCAGGAGAGCCCGTCATGTTCCCCTGGCCTGGTTGACAGGAGAAAAAGAGTTTATGTCTCTGGCTTTTGATGTTAATAAAGATGTTCTTATACCCAGACCTGAAACAGAAGAACTGGTAGAAAATATTATTGATTACTGTAAGGACCGGGGGCTGTCCGAACCGAATATTGTTGATGTAGGTACAGGGAGTGGAGTTATTGCAGTTTCCCTGGCCTATTACATATCAGGTGCCAGAGTACTTGGAATAGATATTTCAAAACCAGCACTTAAGGTTGCTGAGAGAAATATAAGGAAATACAATCTGGAGGAAAGGGTAAAAGTAATTGAAGGTGATCTGCTTTTACCCCTGATCAGACACAAGAGAAGGAATGTGGATATAGTGGTATCCAATCCTCCTTATATAGATAAAAAAGCCATGGAGGAACTTCCCCCTGATGTAAAAAGGGAACCAGAGATTGCCCTATATGGCGGGGTAGATGGACTTGATTGCTACCGCAGACTTATTCCCCAGTCAAAAGAGATCCTTAAAGAGGACGGCCTTCTGGCTGTGGAAATTGCCTGGAATCAGGGGGCCTCTGTGAAAGGATTATTTGATTCAGGCTGGAGAAATGTTGAGCTGAAGAAAGATTACTCCGGCCGGGAACGGATGGTCTTCGGCTTTCGTTAAGACAGAAAATTAAGGATGATAGTAAATAGAAGGTATAAAAATGACAAATTATGAGACAAGAGTTTATAAAATAGATAATAATTTAATAGAAAAAGATTATATTGAATTATTGAAAGAAGAGCCTGCTGTAGAGGAAGCAGCTGAATTACTAAAAAAGGGGGAATTGGTGGCTTTTCCAACAGAGACCGTATATGGTCTGGGAGCTGATGCCCTGAATCCTGAAGCTGTAAAAAAAATATTCCTGGCCAAAGGAAGGCCCCAGGACAATCCCTTAATTGTTCATATAGCTGAACTGAAACAGATGGAGGAACTGATGGAAGGGGACTTGAGTATCAATGGGAGAAAGCTGATAGATGCTTTCTGGCCAGGTCCTTTAACCTTAATAGTAAAGAAAAGGGATATAATACCTGATATTACTACTGCCGGGCTGGATAGTGTTGCAGTCAGAATGCCCGCACACCCGCTGGCCAGGGCAATAATTGAGAGGGCAGGCCTCCCTGTGGCTGCCCCCTGTGCCAATGTTTCAGGAAGGCCAACTCCTACCAAGGCTGCTCATTTATATAATGATCTCTGTGGTAAAATACCCCTGATTATTGACGGGGGAGCAGCTGATGTGGGGGTAGAGTCTACGGTACTTGATATCAGGGGGGAAATGGTCAGGGTTTTAAGGCCCGGCGGTGTAAGCAGGGAAGAGATAAGGAATGTAATCGGGGAATTCCTCAGTGAATCTCATTATAGTAAAAGTGAGTCAGAGAGGCCGCTTTCTCCAGGGATGAAATACAGACACTATTCACCGGAGACTCCTTTATTTATAATAGAAAATGAAGACAGGCTTAAGCTATTGATGGAGAATGCATCAGGAAAGGATATTGCCTTTGTTTTAAGTGATGAGACATATGAAAAGTATTCTTCATGTCTTGATGATATTCAGGTTATAAAAATGGGACCCAGGAGCAATCCTGAATTTATTGCCCGTAATCTCTTTGATTTACTCAGGAGAATAGACAGCCTTTCATTCCGCTCTGTGTATATAGAGGCAATACCGGCAGTGGGTATAGGTGAAGCAGTAATGAACAGGCTTCATAAAGCCGCATATAGAGAATAGTAACTCTTTACTGGACATATAATTAAGTATAGTTTTACATAATTGGTTGCAGTTTATAATAGTACAATCTGTCTAAAGTATAAATTAACAGGGAGAAGGGAAGATTATTTTGAGTCTATGGGAAACCCTGGTATTGGCTGTTGCCCTGGGTACAGATGCGTTTTCTGTAGCAATAGTATGTGGTGTGCAGCAGTTTACAAAAAAATGCATAATAAAAATAAGTATTGTGATTGCACTTTTCCATATTACTATGCCTTTACTGGGTATTTACGGCGGGAAATATATAGTATATACACTGGTAAATGTCTTTAAGTTTCAGGGAAATCTGAATGGCATTCTGAATCTGGCCGGGGCTGGTTTATTGATGTTTCTTGGAGCCTATATGGTAATTGAAAGATGGCTGGAAACTGATGAGGAATTGTGTAATTTTAATTTTGCGGGCTGGGGTTTAGTAGTACTGGCTTTCAGTGTGAGCATCGATTCACTATCTACAGGTATAAGCCTGGGCTTTCTGGGTAATATTAATTTAGCCATACCTCTTATTATAGGACTTACGGCAGGCGGGATGATGGCAGCAGGCCTGCATTTTGGTTCAAAAATAGGTTGTTTACTGGGGAAAAAAGCACAGTTTCTTGGCGGTGTGGCCCTGATTATACTGGGTTTCCACTTTTCAGGTCTTATCTAGGAAATCATAAAAATACGGATAGAGGAGAGAAAAATGCCCGGAGTATTATTTGTCTGTACGGGAAATACCTGCCGCAGCCCCATGGCAGAATTCCTGTTCAATAAGTATGTTAAAGAGGATAAAAAGCTGAAGAACTGGGTAGCTGTTTCTGCCGGAATCTCTACATTGCCTGGTCTAAGTGCAAGTGAACATGTCATTACTGTACTGGGAGAAGAAGGGCTTGATCCTCTGGGACACAGGAGCAGGCAACTTGATGATAAGCTTATTCAGGAAGCCGATCTGGTTTTAACAATGACGGAAAAACACAAAGAAATTATTATTGGTCTTTATCCGGAATTTGCAGAAAAGGTTTTTACCTTAAAGGAGTTTACTAAAGAGGGAGATGATGATAGAGATAGAGATATCCCGGATCCCTTTGGACAATCAGAAGAGATCTACCGTAAGACAAAGGAAGAATTAAAAAATGAAGTAAAATTGGTCCTCAAAAAATTAAAGCAATTTGTTTTTCAGGCAGGTAAATTTAATAAAAGAGAGAACAATTATTATAGAGGTGATATGGTGAAAATTGCAATAGGTTCAGATCATGCCGGTTATGAAATGAAAAAGGAGATAATCAAATACCTGAAAGATGCAGGATATGAATATAAAGATATGGGGACAGATGGCAGTCAATCCGTAGATTATCCTGATTATGGATTTAAGGTTGCCAGAGCTGTTGCTGATGGAGAATATGACCGGGGAATCCTTATCTGTGGAACGGGTATTGGTATGTCCATTACTGCAAATAAAGTAAAGGGGATAAGGGCTGCTCTCTGT
>JAAYLO010000283.1 GCA_012521855.1 Halanaerobiaceae bacterium | reverse complement strand
GGATGTTTTATAAAGATTAAAGGGAGAAGATGAAGTACAGAAATATATTCTCGAGGATGTACAAAATGTTTACAGATCACAGGGTGTTGATACAAATGATAAACATATCGAGGTAATAATCAGGCAAATGATGCGTAAGGTTAAGATAATTAATCCAGGAGATACTGATTTCCTGCCTGGAAGTCTAGTTAATAAATATGAAGTAATGGAAGTAAATGAAAAGATAATTGCAGAAAACGGGAAACCTGCTGAGTACAGACCTGAAATACTAGGAATCACTAAAGCTTCACTGGCAACTGATAGTTTCCTTTCTGCAGCATCTTTCCAGGAAACAACCAAGGTTTTGACAGAAGCAGCCCTGGAAGGAAAAGAAGATAAACTGTTGGGACTGAAAGAAAATGTTATTATCGGCCAGCTGATTCCAGCTGGAACCGGAATGAGGCGGTACAGGGATATAGAAATACTGGATGAAAATGATATGCCCTTAACAAGTATGCTGGATGAGGTAACCGAAGAAGTGTAGAAAGGAAGAACACAGTTAGCAGAATTTCCTCGCTGTATTTTTCTTGCTGACTGTGTTCTTTTATTCAAAAAAGTTATTGACAAGATAATTTAAAGGTGTTAAAATACTAAAGTGTGTGTAAATAAAATTATCTTTCGGGAGGAAGATATAAGTGATTACTCTGGCAGACCTTGAGAAAGAAAAAAACAGGGTTGTGGGGAGAAAGCAGACATTAAATGCTATTAATCAGGGAAAAGCTGAAGCAGTTTTCCTGGCTGAAGATACAGATGAACATATAAAACAAGAAATTATCAGTGCAAGTAAAGAGAATAATGTGCAAATAATAGAAGTAGAGAGTAAGCTAAAATTGGGCAGGGCTTGCGGAATAGATGTTTCAGCTGCATGTGCTGCATTATTGAAATAATTGGAAGGAGGTGTATTTATGCCAACAATCAGTCAATTAATCCGAATAGGCAGGAAAAATGTTACCAAAAAGACAGATTCTCCAGCATTACAGAATTCTCCTCAAAAAAGGGGTGTTTGTACAAGAGTATCTACAGTTACACCAAAAAAACCTAACTCTGCTTTAAGAAAGGTTGCCCGTGTGAGGTTAACAAATGGTTATGAAATAACTGCCTATATTCCTGGTATTGGTCATAACCTGCAGGAACACTCCGTTGTATTGGTTCGAGGCGGTAGAGTTAAAGACTTGCCTGGTGTTAGATACCATATCATTAGAGGTGCTTTAGATGCAGCGGGTGTTGATGACCGCAAACAGGGACGTTCTAAATATGGAGCTAAAAAACCTAAGTAAAGGAGGGTGAATTTGAATGCGCAAAAATAGAGCTGAAGAGAGAAAAATTGATCCAGATCCTATTTATAGTGATGTTATAGCAGCAAAAATGATCAATAAGCTCATGCTTGATGGCGAAAAGAGCCTTGCAGAAAATATTTTTTATGATGCTCTGGATCTTATAAAAGAAAAGACAGAAGAAGAAGGAATCGATGTACTAAAAAGGGCTCTGGATAATGTAATGCCTACTGTAGAGGTCAAGTCACGCCGTGTTGGAGGCTCAAACTATCAGGTTCCAGTGGAAGTAAATGAGCGTAGGCGTTTAAGCCTTGGAATCAGATGGATAATAGACGCTGCCCGTAAAAGAGGAGAAAGAACCATGACAGAGCGTTATGCAAATGAATTAATAGATGCAGCCAATAATACCGGCGGTGCAGTTAAGAAAAAAGAGGAAGTACACCGTATGGCAGAAGCCAACAGGGCCTTTGCACACTACAGGTGGTAATAATAAGTTATATAAGCTTATAATTATTGAAAGGAGGGGAAATAGATGGCCCGTCAATTTCCTTTAGAAAAAACACGTAATATTGGGATTATGGCACATATAGATGCCGGTAAGACTACTACAACTGAAAGAATTCTTTATTACACAGGAAGAGTATATAAAATCGGTGAGACACACGATGGTGCTGCAGTTATGGACTGGATGGAACAGGAACAGGAAAGGGGCATCACTATTACCTCAGCAGCTACCACCTGTCAGTGGAATGATTATCGCATTAATATTATAGACACGCCCGGACACGTTGACTTTACTGTTGAGGTTGAAAGGTCATTGCGTGT
>JAAYLO010000282.1 GCA_012521855.1 Halanaerobiaceae bacterium | reverse complement strand
TAAACGGGTTCTCCCCGTCCAAGACTGAATATTTTCTCCAGTAATTCATGGTCACTGCTGATTATTATATCTCCTTCAGGGATATCATTTATTGAATAATCCTCTTTTATATACCTGATATTCTTTTCATTTTTATTAAATATATTATGTTCAATAAAGGCTGGTATGTAAAACAAAAAATCTATTTCTTTATATTTCTTCAGCCATAATGCTATCTCATATAAAGCCCTGATTAACAAAATATTATCTGTCAACTTAAATATAAAGACAATACTCATTTATACTACCTCCTTCTTACTTTTTTAAGCCGAGGCTTATCTATAAAAATAATTATATCTCCCCTAATATTACTATATTCTTTTCTGAGAATTTGATTACCGGGAATAATAGAACTAAAAACTAAAGAGATCCCAGATCCCCGGGTCTTCCTGGCCCAATTTCCAGAAAACAATACCCTGAAGATGAAATTCATTGACTAAATAAATCTTTTTTTCAATACTTCTTTTGTTTTCAAACCATAACTCATGTTCATGCCCATTACTTTTATACCGTATATAAGGTGACTCTGATTCCTGGTCCCATTCAATCCTTGTATTATATTTCTCCACAATTTCACATATCTCCATATAACCCAGTTCTCTGGCTTTTTCTTCCGTACTTAAAGACCAGTCATATCCATACAGGCCGAAAGAAAAATATATCTTCTCCAATGGAATTTCGAGAATAGCATAATCAATTACATCCTGGACCCAGAAAAGAGGTGCTATGGGACCAGGGGTGCCTCCGGGCCAGTGAAAATCAGTTGACATAATTATGATATTGTTTGCTGCCTTTCCTAAAGATTTAAAATCATAAGCACCAGACCAGGTTGAGTCATGATTATTTTCTGCTTTAGCAGGAATTACAACACTCAGACTGTATCCCTTAGTATTTAATTCAAGTACTGCTTTTTTTATAAAATCATTAAAATGTTCTTTAAACTCATGCTTTATTCCCTTTATATCTATACATAAACCACTATATTTTTCTTGATCCAGGTAATCAATGATATTGAAAATAAATACATCAGTTGCCTTCCCGTCTGTTATCAGATTATTTGCAACAGAGGAATCATTATTGAAATTCTGCACCAGTGGTATTATTTTCTCTTTATCCAGATAACCCTGAAGCAGCTCCTGGCTTTTTTTTACCTTTATACTGCCATCGGCCATGACCGTAACAAGGTCTGGTATTATTTTATTCAGAAGCTTATTATGCTTTTTGATAGTATCAATACTGGATTGAATACCAGTATGGTGAAAAGCAGATATTCCTGGTACCATAAACGCCCTCCTTAAAATTTTACGGAAAGTTTTTCCAGTACATTACTGATACGGTTACATACTGTGGCCTTCTCTGAACCGGCAAACAAAAGCCCTACGGCATTATTGTTCATATCAAGGATTAATGAACCGCTGTCACCAGGTTTCGAAAGGGGTGTTGTAATAAATTGATCCTCAAATACAGCAGTATCTGTTTCATTCATATTAACAGTTAAAGTTGCCTCTATAGCAACAATCCTTCCTTTTGTCAGTCCGCTGGAACGCCCGCTTTTCTTGACCTCCATATTAATCTCTGGTTCAGTTACACCCAGCACATCTCCTATTTCTATCATTTTAGAAGCAATCAGTCCATCTCCTGCAGTCTTTGCTACGGCACAATCCACCAGATTAGTTTCTCCATCCTTGAACAACCTGAAATTATAATTATTTCTAAAAAGATGTAGGAAAAAATTCACAGCCTTCTCTATTGAGATTGCAACACCGCAGTCAGGCCTGCCCTCACTTGAATGAATTGGTACAAATCTCTCCAGATATCCAATTATATCACCCGGGGTTCTGCCATCATCATAAGTACCTGGCTGCAAAATGGGATCACCTTTTCTGGCCCTATTATCAATACCATTGGAGATATTGGCAAGGACATGATTGTTTGATAAGATCAGGGGAGTACCAGTTTTCTTATCTCTCACCACTGCTCCGAATGTGCCTGCAGACACTTTATAATGACCTATACTTACTCCAGGCCGGGCTGGTCTCAGTTTTTTCGTCCTGTCCTGATGAAAAACCACTTCTCCGATTTCAATAACATCAGTCTTATACTCTTGGACTCTCTGGGGAATAATCTCTTTTTTGCTTATTTTACTGACAGGAACTTTCTTTTTTACAAGAACTATCAAGGCCTCTTCTTCTGTTGTCCGCCCTTTTCTCTCCTTATACCCAAAACCCACCCCGATGACATTCTTCTTTTTTAAAATAGATTTCTTATATCGATTCAGGATATCAGTGTAGTTTCCCATAAGCTTCCTCCATATTTTGTTTACTCTATAATATTCAGGGAAACTACTTTTAGTGAAAAACAAAAAAACTGTAACCATTCAGGTCACAGTTTAAATAAGTAATTTTACAACAACAATATTTTCAATCTGTAAAATTAGATAACACCTATTTTTTTATCACCATTTTTCAATTTCAGCTCTACAGTATCAGTTAAAAGATCCGCATAACTATACGAAAGACGCCTGACTTGCTGATTCTCTTTTATCTTTATTACAAAGATATTTTGATGGGTTTTTTCCAGGACCCCTTCCTTTACCAGGCACTTCCTCCTGCCGCGGTTAGCCTTAATCATCACTTCATGACCAACAAAAGAATCAACATTTGCCCTTATTTCTGTTAAAACATTCTCACTCTTATTCTTATTCACTTGACAGTCCACCTTCCTGATAAAGCTCTTATTAAACTTATAAATAGGGTTATTAATAGTATACCACATTTTTAAGAAAATAGTCAAATAAATAAAATAGTATACCAGAACAAGGACTCACTGTCAAGGGTTCAAAGGGCAAAAAATAAAATTCCGGCTCTTTTTTCTTAATTCAGGGATATTGCAGACGCATCTTACCCCTTGTTTCTACTCCGCCAATACCTCCATTTCCTGTAATAGTATTGTTTATTACATCCTTTACGGGTATATATTCGCGAATTGACGTATTTACTATTTTTTCTACAACCAGTATAGGGTCCAGAAAATGAATTAACTTATTCCCGGGTGAACTGGCAAAATTTGCACCGGCATTCATGAGTTCTTTGTAATTTGATTGACAGGCTCCTGCAAATATTACCAGTTGATCCAGGTCCGGTTCAATTGCACGGACAGCCTCTACAGCCCTGACAAAGTATTCGGAGGCGTGATAAGCCCTTTCATTCAATTCCCCGTCATGACCTGTCAAAACCAGTATATCCGGCTTATTATTTTTTACCAGCTCACTTATCCTTTCTGGTTGTCCCTTTTCAGGAATAAAAAATCCCAGCACATTGATATTCAAATTTCTATAATTCGCCAGGGACAACTCCAGATAATCTTCATCACCATCTATATGCATTACCAGTGTTCTATACTCCTGATATGAGTACTCAGATTTGTTGTTTCTAAGCATTTTATTATTCAATACCTGATGTGTCCACTGTCTCTGCATAAACTCATAAGACTCAATTATCAATTCTCTCCTGATTGTTCTCTTATCCTTATTCTCTATCTTAACAAGGTCATCCATAGGGGCGTCAGCCATTAACCGCAATTTCAGACTGCGCAGATATACTATGTCCTTATCTATTCTATCAATTCTGAAAATAAGATCACAATTATATGATTTTCTTGAAACATAATCACCAATTCTAAATTTCATAAAACCCGCCTCAGATAATATATAGTACAATATATGAAACGGGTTTTCTTTGTGTGATATTATTTTGTAAACTTATCAGCAACAGTAGAAGCAGCATAGGCTTCAGGTTTTATATGGGCTTCATAACCGCTGCCTACTACCATTCCCATTACTTCCTTAATAATATCTCTGGTAGGGCCTTTTTCACCTACATCCAGGTGTATTTCTACTTTAAGCTCATCATGGAGATTAATTTCATCAGCAAAAAATCCGGTTAAAAGACTGGCCACTTCCAGGCTCCTGGAGGCCTCATAAAAAATTCTCTGTTTCATGGAAATGGTTAATTCCTCTGCCTTTTTGCTGTAGAAGAAACGGCCGCCCCTGCCTACCCGGTATATTACAATGGCAGTAACAAAAACTATTTCACGGATTCCAGCCTGTGAGTCTGTACCTATTATCAGGCGGTAATGTTCATCCGGCTTTTCAGTAATAAACTTTAAAATATTTTTGTAAACTGAGTAAATATCCAGGGGACCATCTGTTGGACTAATAAATTTCATAATTATTCACCATCTTGATATAGAATTTGTTTTCGATACAATAGATCACTTAAATTACCGATCGTAGCCAGATCAAGTTTTTCACCTCTGATATTTTGATCCAGGCCCAGCTCCTCAAGGCATTCCAGTACTATATTTTTGTCAATAGTAATATTGCCTGCATTACTTAATGCATTCTTGATGTTTTTTCTTCTCTGTTGAAAAATGGCTTTAACCACCCGAAAGAAAAAATCAACATCTTCCTGCTTTATAGGCGGCTCCTCATTCCTCTCAAGTTTTATTATAGCAGAATAAACATCAGGCTGAGGTATAAAAACATCAGGACCTATTACCCTGACCATTTCAGGAGAAGAATAATACTGAACAGCTATACTTAATGCACCATAATCCTTCCTGCCGGGTTTTGCAATCATCCTTTCTGCTACTTCCTTTTGTACCATAAAAACATATCTATCTATTGGTATTCTTGCCTCCAGTAAACCCATAATAATGGGTGTACTTATATAATAAGGCAGATTTGCTATCAGCTTAACCGGCTTTTTATCCAGGCCGTGTTCTGCAAAGAAAGCCGTCCATTCAATATCAAGAACATCTTTATTGATCAGTACCAGTTTTTCTGACTGTAATATTTTCTTTAAAAGTTTCACCAGTCTTTCATCTTTTTCTATAGCATATAGTTTTCCCTGCCCCAATTTCTCAAGCAAGGCCTGGGTCAGTGAACCTATTCCGGGGCCTATTTCAATGATATTATCATCGTCATCAATCTCTCCGGCCAGGACTATTTCATCTACTATACCCCTGTCAACCAGGAAATTCTGTCCCAGCCCTTTAGTTAGACTAATCCTGTGTTTCTTAAGGAGTTTTTGTGTTACCTGTGGTACAGCGATTATTTCTTCCAAAACAGATTCACCTTTCTCAAAAAAATGATTCCTTATTTTATTTTATCATAGATTTTTATTATAAGCAAAAATAGTATAATATTCCCTATCAGAAAATATATATGTATTATTTAAAGCTGTTTTTCATTAACAATTGTTATTCTTAAATCATATATTAGTTTAGCTTATAATTTAAAATTTTATGTTCATAAGGAAAAAGAGAGGGGGTATTTTATGGGCGCAGAATATCAGGAGGAAAATGGAAAGGAACTGTATAATCCATATAACCTTTTTCTTATACTAATATTACTCATTCTATCAAAAGATGTCTTAAAAACAATAAAACAAAAATACGAAAAGAGTAAAAAAGTACATAAACAAAAGAATAAAATCTCAGCAAAAAGATATAGGGTTCTACCTATGGCAGAAAGGACAGATATAAAAGGGAAAAAGAGTGAATCAGAAGATAACAGGATAAAAGAATGAGCAGGGAGGTAAACAATGGATAATAAAAGACTATACTCAATAATAACAAATAATCTGCAAAAAAACAGCAACAATTACTCTGCTAATGAAATTTTTGCTTTGTTGAGTATCCTGGTCCTCCTGGAAATCACGGAAATCTATCAGGAAACAAAACATGTGCTGCCCGAAAAAAGAAAACCATACAGCCCCATAGCCAATCTGGGCAATCTCGGTAATCTGGCAGGCTTATTATCACAACTTCAGGGGAGTGAAGAAAATAACAGCATTCAACAAATACTTCCAATGCTGATGAGTGCTCTGGGCAGCAATAATACTTCTAATCTGGATCCCGGTAAAATCACAAACCTGCTGAATTCATTAAAAAAGGAAGCTTCTGAAATAAACAATGATCAGGTAATCGATATCCAGGAAAATGATGATGAAAACAATAAAAAAAAAGTATCGGGAAAGTAGAGAAACTTGATTGGAGAAAATTAAAATTATAGTATTTTTACAGGGGAAATCCCCTCTTTTTTTTGTCCGTATTATTTTATCATAAGCGGGGTAATAATAGACTAATAGATATATTTTAAATCAACTGGGAAGCAAGGAGAAGTTCCATGGACAAAAAATACAGAATGATGATGATTGCTTTCAGCGGAGTACCCTTTATTATGGTTCTGGGCAATTCAATGCTCATACCTGAATTCCCGCAAATAAAAGAGGCCCTTAATATTAACCAATTCAGGGTTGGATTATTAATTACATGTTTTTCAATATCTGCCGGTATAGCAATACCATTTCTCGGTTATCTCAGTGACCGCATCGGCAGAATAAAAATAATAGTTCCGGCATTGATTCTATACGGAACCGGCGGAGCAGTTTCCGGACTGGCTGCCTTATTTCTGGATAAGCCCTATTATATAATCCTCGCAGGAAGGGTAATACAGGGGATCGGGGCAGCGGGTACTGCTCCTATAGTAATGGCTCTGATCGGAGATATCTTCCAATCACAACAGAGAAGTGAGACACTGGGAATTATTGAAGCTGCCAATGGGATAGGCAAAGTTGTAAGCCCTATTCTGGGCTCTGCTATAGGACTGATCAGCTGGATAGCCCTTTTCTTTTCCTATGCTGCCCTGGCTATTCCAGTCGCCGCAGGAGTCTGGTTCCTGGGTGAGGAAGGGAGGAAACCGGAGAAACAGGCTTTCAAAGAATATTTCGGGAGAACCGGCAGTGTTTTTAAAGAAAAAGGTGCTTCCCTGATTTCTACCATACTGGCAGGAATGCTGGTTCTCTTTGTGCTTTTCGGCCTCCTTTCATATTTTTCAGATATTCTGGAGAGTAAATATCACATCAAGGGCTTTACAAAGGGACTGGTCATCGCCATCCCTATCCTTTTTATGTCAATTACCTCATATACTACCGGCCGTCTTTTAAAAAAGATAAAAAAATACTACAAAATTTTCATTGTCAGCGGCCTCATACTGGTAACAATAATGCTGTTTATTCTGTACTATCTGGACTCTTTATATATCTACCTGATATTTTTCTCATTACTGGGCATTGGTTCAGGTCTTGTATTACCCGCTGTCAATACAATGGTCACAAGCTCCTGTACTGCAAGTCAGAGGGGTATTATAACATCATTCTATGGGGCAGCCCGGTTTATTGGAGTAGCTGTAGGCCCGCCCCTATTTACATTTTTTGTTGAAACCAGTAAAATGCTCATGTATTTTGGAACAGCGGGTATTTCCTTACTGGTCCTTATTACTGCTTTCATTTTTATCAGGGAAAAGGGCATGACTCCAGGCAAAAATAAGAATAAAGGTTAATAAATACTTATTCCTGTTGTACCCTTTTTGCAAAATATAAGCCCATAAACAGAAAAACTATTGCAAACAATAGCTGCATAATTAGTTCATACCTGATATCCCATATACCATTACCCTTCATGTCATTTGCCTTTACATAATAATAAACGGGGAAAAATTTCGCAATTGACAGAACTTTATCTCCCAGTATTTCCTGAGGCACCATCACTCCAGATATAAAAGAAGTTCCCAGTGATAAAACTGTTGCCAGGGCATTGATGACAAACTTATTTCTAAACAGATTATTGATTAAAAAGGTAAGGCACAAAATTGAAAATGAAAAAACAAGTAGATTTATTATATATTTACTAAATCTCACTTCAAAAATATATTTACCTTTCAAAAAAACACTGCCTGAAATAAAGAACAGGCTAATCAGTATGGCCAGTGTCAGCTGTCCGATATAAAGTTCTTTATTTAGTTGAAAGGCTTTTTTTGATGATATCTTGACCCTGTTTCTAATCTTTGATTCTTTAAAATCGGCCATAACCAGGCCAATAACAGCAATATAAATACCAATAATAAAATAAGCGACAAACTTAAAATAAGTAGCAAACCACTGAGATATAACATTATTAACTACTTTGTCTTCACTTCTTACCAGCTTTACCTCTATCCTTTCAGACAAGGCCCGCCTTACAAGTTCCAGGTTGAAACTACCGTTTTCATAGGAGGCATTGGCAAAATTAAGGAATTTATTAATCTGGCTCTGCAGCTGTATAGACTGCACTTTTCTTACATCATTATAAAAGAGCAGGGCTTCTTCCTTATTCATTACTCTCCTGTCAAAATCTTCGTTGATAACTATTACAGCATCAAGAACCTCTAAAAATATTAACTCCTTTATATCTTCTTCATCATTAATAATATCCACCAAACTATTCCTTTCACCTAAATATTCCACCAGAGCGGTTGATAGTTGACTATTATTGTTATCGATAACTCCTATATTTAAACTGCTGGCTCTAAAGCCGGTTTCCTGTTCAGATACAGTAGAAACAAGTAAGAGGGACGTCATTAAAAATAAACCTATATAAATAGAAATAATAACCTTGTTTTTTAATGCCGTCTTAATAAAGTATTTATACACTGTCATATTTTTTCCTCCTCAAAAAGATGTATGATGCCAGAATTAATACCATACAATAAAGGGATAAAACCATGAACCCCTCTCTGATATTTCTGGTACTACCCAGAAGGTTTATCCTGTAAAGACTATTACTTATTATTGAAATCGGATTTAACCTGGCCAGTACCGGTAGCTTCTGGTCAATAAAAACTTTAATATCAGGCCCCATCATACCGGAGAAAAATGACAAAACCAGAGTAATTACAATTCCCATTAAGGTTTTGGTATCATTACTTTTCTTATTGGAAGCACCGATAAAAACACCCAGAGCCACTCCAAGGAGATTTCCCATTATAATAATAATGGCACTGTAAAGCAATTCGCTAAATAAAGGAATCTTCAAAACACAGCTAATGAAGATAAGCAGGATAACATTTGACAGCAAATTTAATATCAGGGCAACAATGATTCCCGCTAACAGGAAATTACCCTTTTTTAGAGGAGTAACATTAATTCTGATCCCTACATATGACAAATTGGCCTGAAGCAGACTGACGGTTTCAATACCAGCAAAGATTCCGTAGAGTGAAAACATAGCTATAATAGCATAAAAAACAAGCACAATATTACTGGCCTCCTGGTTCCTGTCTGCCAGATAGTCAACAGATAAATCTATTGCAGTAAGCGGCCTGTTCATTATAACTG
>JAAYLO010000281.1 GCA_012521855.1 Halanaerobiaceae bacterium | reverse complement strand
TTATTATATTTAAATTAATTTTTTCTGGTATCTATTTAATTTTTCTGGTATCTATAGCTATTGTTTTACCGTTTTTAGTTTTCTTTTACATTTTATTATACAGTAAAACCAAAAATAAAAAAAGCACTTTTTGTTAATTTTTTTAAAATAAGACTTTTTTACTATTTTGATTTATTCTATACCAAAATATTAATCTTTAAGAATAAAAAATCCCAGTAATTTTTTTTACTGGGATGTAATATATAGCAGTGGTGTATTATTCAGCTTATTTAGCAGGTTCCTTCTGCCATTTCCTTCCTTTCCAGCGATATAACATTGATATTCCCCTTATCCATTCATCAAGCAATGAGGCTATCCAGATACCCGGAAGCCCTGATCCTGATACAACAAGTATATAAGCAAGCAGGACACTTACTCCCCACATACTGATTGCCGCCATTATAACAGGAAATATTACATCACCTGCACCCCGCAGGCTGCTAATAAGCACTATATTAAAGGTTCTTCCAGGCTCAAGAAATGCGTCTATAATCAGCACTATTACTGCCATTTTAATAATTTCCTGATCCTCAGTGTATATTCCTATAAGCTTTTTTGAAAATAGGGCCATTATAAAACTGGCACTTACTGAGCATAGCATGGCAATCTTGAAGTTCCTTAAACCAGTTCGATAAGCCTCATCAAATTTCCCTGCACCAATCAGTTGTCCAATCATGATCTGGCTTCCCTGTCCTATTGCAATGGAAAAAATAGAAACAAAGCGGATAATTGTTAAAACATAGGTTCTTGTAATCTGAGCTTTTTCTCCTAAATTCAATAATATTATACTCAGTATAACTGTTTGCGCTAAATTATAGGACATGTTCTCCAATGCAGATGGAAAACCAATTTTAAATAAACTGAGGAATACAGCAATTGGTCCATCCGCTAAACGGTAAAACATTTTTATGCTGAGTACACTCCTGAACATAAAAACAAGAGCCAGAATAGCTGCCAGGGCACGGCTAAATGTTGTTGCGACAGCCACTCCTTTAACCCCCAGAACAGGCATGCCGAAAAGGCCGAAAATGAAAACTGCATCTCCTATTATATTAATTATATTCATGGTCACTGCAATAATCATACTTTCTCTGGTATGACCGTAACTCCTGATTACTGCAGTTACAGTATTCAGCACTGCCTGAATAAATAATCCTCCACCGACAATTTTAATATAATCAGAAGCATGTACCATTAAATCAGGAGTAACACCTATTTTAATTAATATTTTGGGCCCGTAAAAAAACATTATACTGCTGATTAATATCCCTATAACTAAATTCAAGAGCAGTGAAACTGAGCCTATTCTTTCTACATTGTCTATCCGTTTCGCACCTGCGTTTTGAGCTACCAGTACTGCTGTACCAGCAGAAATTATTACAAAAATCAAATTAATATTTCCGAGCAGCTGATTAGCGGCCCCGACAGCTCCAGCAGCTTCATCACTATATAAACTGAGCATGAATATATCAGCAATACCAAGAAACATAAATAACATTGTTTCTATAAATATAGGAAAAGCTAACTGAAATAGACCCTTTTGTCTTTCTTCCATATATATCACCTCAATTGGTACTCCAGTACTTATTTTATTTAATCCATATTTGTTACTGCATTTTTTCTAAAATAATTATGCAAAAATATATAACACCCAGATAAAAATCTGGATGTTATTAAAAGTCATTATTTTTTTATCCTACGACTATATTTTAAAATTACTCAGATTGTTCTCCAGTTCATTAACAGTCTTCTTCAGTTCACTGGCCAGGTGCGACAACTGATCTGCAGAAGATACCTGTTCTTCAGTTGCTGCAGTAACTTCTTCAGTAGAGGCTGCCGCCTCCTGGGCAATTGAAGATATGTTTACAATATCATCCATGGCCTTATTCTTATATTCATTCATCTCCAGAACAGCCTCATTTACTCTATTTACTTCCTGGGTTATCTTCGAAAGAGAAGTAATAATTGCCTTAAAGGCCTGGTCAGTATTCTGAACAGCTAAATTCTGCTCCGTAAATATCTCATTTGCCCTCTCTACTTCATCAACTGTATCTTGAGATTGCTTAAGTATTTCTTCTATAATGCCGGCGATAGTACTGGTTGCTTCTCCAGTCTGTTCTGCAAGATGTTTAATCTCATCAGCAACTACGCCAAAACCCTTTCCAGCTTCTCCGGCACGGGCAGCTTCTATGGAAGCATTTAGTGATAACAGACTGGTCTGTTCACTGATTTCATCAATTAAATCAATAATTTTTCTAATTTGCATGGCATTCTGGTTTAGTATATTTATATCATTTTTTATCCTGTTCGCCATATCTGCAGTAATACTGCTCTTTTCGTTCAAAACATTCACTATCTCTGTAGCATTGTCACTTGTATTTTTGATTTCCTTTGTAATATCCAGAACCAGTTTTACATTATTACTGACGTCAGCGATTCTTTCAGATAATAATTCCATAATTTCAGTACTCTTTTGTGCTTCTTCTGCCTGTTCCTGGGCCCCGATTGATATTGTTTCAACTGATTGTGAAACCTGCTGGGCTGAAGAATAGGACATCTTTGAAACTTCTTCCAATACCTCTGTATCTGCCAGAACCATATCGCTTATTTTACTGGTATTTTTAATAAGATCCCTGATATTGTTTACCATCTTATTAAAACTCGCTGCCAGACTGGCTAACTCATTTTTTCCTTTATAATCTACCTTTACAGTAAGATCACCATTTTCAACTTTACTCATTAAGTACATAATCTGTTTTAGCGGGTTCGAAATTCCTGAAGCTATAATAAACCCGAGTATTATAGCTAAAATCGTACAGATCAAACCTACAAGAACAGTACTGCGGCCAACAGCATTGATATCACTGTATAATGTACTAAATGGAATAATACTCGCTAACTTCCAGCCCGTTTTAGTGGTGGCATATGAGATTAAATGTTTTTTTGCAGTTATGTAAGCACTATCTGTGTCCATTTCAACAGATCCTTCAAAAATAGTTCCAATCATTTCTCTGTTCAATGATGTAATAATTTGCTTATTCTCATTGAATAATACAACCTCTGCACCTTCACCAAATTCGGTACCAGTTATTATATTGGTCATTACATCTTCTTTAATTACATAAATTAATAAGCCCAGATCAGCCAATGTACGGCGATTTCTCAAACGTCTCATCAGAAAGAGATAATCATGCTGATTATTATAATTGGTTATCCAGACCGGCTGTCCTGCTGATGCCATTAACTCTCTATATAGACTGCTGCTGGAAAAATTTTCGCCAAGAGATTCCTTAAAATAATTTTCCTGAAAATTTGAAAAAACAGTCTTTCCCTGAGGCCTGTATAATACAATCCCCTGTACATCCTTGTTTGAATAAGAAATGGCATCCAGTTTGTTTTTTATAAAGTTAAAATTCTGCAGTTCTTCATAGGCATTTGCAAAATCACTCTGGCTTAAAGCAGTAAACAGCTAATCATCACTAAGCAAGATCATTGTCGACTGCTCCAGATCCTCAAGTTTCCTGTCAATTTTGTCAACTACCTGACTAATAATTTCACGGGAATAATTCCCAACCTTTTGCTCTATTGTTTTCATGGACTGCCGGAAGGTAAAATTACCAATTATGGCTACAGGTATTATACCAATAAGCAAAAAGGAAATGATTAAGATTGATTTAACCTTAACTCTCGTAAAATATAAGCCCCCTCTTTTTTCACTTTTCTTCTTTATTTTTAAATCCTTCTTCTCCTTTTTAATCTTGCCTATACCCTTTATGATTTTCATGAAACCCCTCCAATCTCCACATTAATACAAAAACTCTTTCATTTATATTACATAATTCTCTATAAAATACGAAATACCTTCATTATTTTTTGTACTTTTTATTATTTTGTCTAAATTTTTTTATTATAAATAGTCAGTCCTGAAACCGGTTTTTATGAATAAAAAATTTTTTATATGCCGCCTTTATCCCCTTTTTGAATCAGTTCTTTTGCCTTATCGAGTTCTGATTCTGGTACATACAGGGAAAC
>JAAYLO010000280.1 GCA_012521855.1 Halanaerobiaceae bacterium | reverse complement strand
TCATGAATCCTTCTATTAATATTGTACTCAGGGAATATCATCAGCCACAGGTAATTATCCTCGGCGAGATAAAAAATCCAGGCAGATATCAGCTGGAGAGAAACCGGAAGATATTCCAGCTTATTTCCTCAGCTGGAGGGCCTACTGAAAGAGCTGATTTGAATCAGGTGGCATTGTTCCGGAATGAGGAAATAATATACTTTGAACTGAAAGAAAATTTCCTTGAAAGTGTAGATAACAATAACTTTGTTCTTGAAGATGGTGATATTCTCTATATACCGCCGGGGAAAAAAACAGTGGCCATTATGGGAGAGGTAAACCGGCCTGGACGTTATGAGCTGGATCCTGATGCAGGCCTGGTTGAGCTGATAGCAACAGCAGGCGGGATTACTACCAGGGCAGCCCGGGAATTGAGGTATATAAGTACTGATGGGATAGAGCTGATAGAAATACAGGCTTTGCTTGACGGCTCCCTGGGGCAGGTCTCCTTATTAAAGGATGGTGACCAGGTTTATATACCTGAAACAATTGATGAGGCCAGTATTTTTGGAGAGGTAAGCAAACCGGGGATATATAGCTGGAAAGAGGGATTACGGTTAAGTGATCTGCTGGCCAGAGCAGGTAATCATACAGAAGAAGGAGATATTTCAGAGATAGTTATTTTCCATAAAGACAATAGCAGTTTTTCAGTTGACTTCAGCATTTATCTGGAAGGCGGGGATGCAGCAGCCAATCCTCTCATAGAACCAGGAGATTCTGTTTTTCTTAATAGAAAAATATTAGAAGTGGCAATCCTGGGGGAAGTTAATAGACCGGGTACATACAGATGGCATAAGGAGATGACCCTGGACAGACTTCTGGCTGCTGCCGGGAGTCAAACAGAGAAGGGGGATCTCAGTAATATCAAAATAATCCGTCAGGATGGCAATATTCAGCTGGTAAATCTGGAGGAGTATTTTGAAGACTCCAGAACAGGTGAAAATCCTCTTTTACAGCCTGGTGACATAGTAATAGTTGAAGAGCTAAAGGGTATATGGGATAAAGTCCTCAGGGCTTTATTTGGTTTAAATATGCGAAAGAGTCTGCCTGTTTATTATTGCTGATAAAGGGAGGGAAGGACATGGATATAGAAAGAAAAATAGCTGGGAGATATGAAGAGGGAGATTTAGAAATAGATTTGAGAGAGTTCATTCTTCTCTTCTGGAGGAAAAAATGGTTTATTATCTCTTTAGTAATTATAGCTTCACTATTGAGTTTTTTTATCAGTGATTCCATGGAGAAAATTTATCAATCTTCTGCAATAATAATGATAAAGAATACAGGCGTAGAAACTTTGTTTGGAGGCCAGTATTCTTTTGTAACAGGAACTTCCAGCAAGATTATTACATACAAAACCATGATGAAGAGCAGAATGATCCTGGACAGGGTTATCAAAAAACTGGGTCTTTCCAGTAAAGAGGGTGAACCCATAAAGGCAAAAACCCTCGGGGAGCTTATATCCATTAGTGATACAGACGGCAGCAATCTCCTGGCGATAACAGTTCAGTATCCTGACCCGGTGAAAGCCCGGGATATAGCCAATACACTTGTGGAAGTATTTATTGAAGAAAACCGGAAGATAAATAATGCTGATCTGGATAGTGCCTTTTCCTTTGTCAGCAATCAACTGGAGAAAGTAAAGAATGAACTGGATCAGGTGGAAGG
>JAAYLO010000279.1 GCA_012521855.1 Halanaerobiaceae bacterium | reverse complement strand
GTTGTATAATAGTATTCATAAGAAGACTCCTTTCTAAATGTTTTGTTTGTCACTTAACATTTTATCAAATACGGAGTCTTCTTTCTATTTTATTTTAATATTTCTCCAAAACTTATTTTACACTAACAAAGAGAGTCTTTTAACCCTCTTTTCGAATAGATTAAACCTGCATAATTATTGGAAGAATCATTGGATTTCTTTTGATTTTCTTATAAATATAATCACTTAATGTATCACGTATTTGATTTTTCAGGATAGACCATTCTTTTACTCTGTTTTCTTCACATTCTTTAAGCTTTTCCTCTAATAAGGCTGTAGCTTCAGCAATCAATTCTTCAGACTCTCTTATATAAACAAAACCACGGGTAACTATATCAGGTCCGGAAAGAATCTTCCCGCGGTTATCGATGGTTAAAACCACAATAATGATTCCATCTTCTGATAGTAGCCGCCGGTCCCGTAAAACAATGTTTCCTACATCCCCGACACCTAAACCATCAACAAAGACACTGCCAGCCTGAACCGAGCCTGCTTTCTTTATCTTTTTTTCCGTAAAAATTATCCTGTCCCCAAGCTCTGCTATCAGTATATTCTCTTCAGGTATCCCGACCTCCCTGGCCAGTGCAGCGTGTTTGGTTAAATGTCTATACTCGCCATGTATCGGAACAAAGTATTTGGGTTTAACAAGATTTAACATTAGCTTCAATTCTTCCTGACTGGCATGTCCTGAAACATGGACTCCGGAAACATCTTCATAGATAACTTCAGCACCCCGTTTATAAAGCTGATTGATAGTCTCACCAATCAGTCGTTCATTTCCAGGTATAGCTGAAGCAGAGAGGATAACTGTATCACCCTGGCGTATATTTATATGATAATGGTCTCCCCTGGCCATTCTGGTAAGGGCAGCCATTGGCTCACCCTGGCTGCCAGTTGTAAGCAGTACAATCTGATTATCGGGATAATGAGAACAATCCCTGATATTTATTATCATATCATCAGGAATGGTTAAATAACCGAGGTTCCGGGCAATATCAATATTATTAATCATACTGCGGCCAGTCAAAGCTATCTTCCTGTTGTACCTGAAGGCAGAATTAATAACCTGCTGAATCCTGTGTATATTTGATGCAAATGTGGCCAGGATTATACGGTTTTTTGCGTTTTGAAATATCTCCTCAATGGTATTTCCAACTACCATCTCTGAAAGAGTATATCCTTCTCTTTCAACATTCGTACTGTCAGAAAAAAGAGCAAGTACACCCTGTTTCGAATCTCCCAGTTCAGCTAATTTGTGAAAGTCAGCAACTTCACCATCAATTGGAGTCTGGTCGAATTTAAAATCACTGGCATAGATAATCGGCCCTAGAGGAGTGTGAATGGCAAGTGCACATGTATCAGCAATACTGTGATTAACACGAATGAAGTCTACTTTAATATCTCCCACTTTAACAGAACTGCCGGGATTAACAACCTTCAAGCGGGCTCCCTTTAACATGTGATGTTCCTTTAATTTGCCTTCCAGCAGACCCAGTGTCAGTCTTGTTCCATATACCGGTACATTAACATCCCGTAATAGATAAGGTAATGCTCCAATATGGTCTTCATGACCATGTGTCAGCAAAATTCCCTTTACACGATCAACATTCTCCTTAATATAAGTAAAGTCAGGGATGACTAAATCGATACCCAGTAACTCATCCTCAGGAAACATAACACCGGCATCGATAATAAGTAGTTCTTCACCTACCTCAACCACCATCATATTCTTCCCTATTTCACCCATTCCTCCTAAAGGAATCACTGCTACTTCATTTAATTTATTCTTTTTTGACATTAAATAAAAAAAACACCTCCGTTTTTTAAGAAAACAATATTCCCCAATAATTATCCGTTCATCTATCCATTACTTCCATTATATACTTTAATAAAATAAAAGACAAGGAAGAATTGAAAAATCTTACAGTAAATTATAATCACTTAATACTTTTCTTAATTTTTCTTTCTCATCATCATCCATATCATATAACGGGGGTCTAAGACTGCCAACATCTATGCCGATAAGGTTTAAGGCTGTCTTTACTGGTATAGGATTTGTTGTCATAAACATGGT
>JAAYLO010000278.1 GCA_012521855.1 Halanaerobiaceae bacterium | reverse complement strand
ATTACTTGCCTACGGACTGGACAGCTTTAAAAAAATCAGGGTTATAGAAAAGTGCTCGTTTGTCTACAATCCGGACAGGGAAAAAAGCAGAGAAGGAAAACGGGAAATAGTGGCAGCTGATGAGGCTTATCTTCTGGTCCCCTCCGGGGGAAAAATAAAGATAAAAAAACAGGTCTTCCTGAAGGAAGAACTGTCACTCCCCATAAGAAAGGGTGATAATATCGGTACTTTAGTCTTTTCAGATGAATACAGGGATATTGCCCGGGTTCAGCTGATTGCCGCCAATGATTTGAATTACAATTCCATTTTCCTGCGCTTCTGGTACTGGCTGACAGGGAAAATTAAAAAATAAAGGTTTTTCGCTATTTATCTAGAATTAAATTATTAATACTGAAGAAAACAGAGGTGTAAACTGATGGAACGCCTGCAAAAGGTAATGGCACATGCAGGGATAGCTTCCCGGCGTAAATGTGAAGAGATTATACTGGCAGGGCGGGTCAGGGTAAATGGCAAAACAGTGAAAGACCTGGGGGCAAAGGTTGATAAAGATGACCTGATTGAGGTTGACGGAAAGCCGATTATAATGGAGAGAATGGTATATGTTTTACTGTACAAGCCAGCAGGATATCTCAGTACTGTAGTTGACCCCAGGAGGCGGAAAACAGTACAGGATCTTGTCGGGGATATCAAAGAAAGGATTTATCCTGTGGGAAGGCTTGACTATGATACCAGCGGACTCTTGCTTCTGACAAATGATGGAGAACTTACATATAGCCTGACACATCCGTCCTTTCAGGTAGAAAAAACATACCTTGTTGAGGTAAAGGGAAAAGCGGGAGAAGCCCTGAAGAGGCTGGAAAAAGGTGTTGAACTGGAAGATGGCAAAACTGCACCTGCAAGAGTAAGGGGAGTGCAAGAAAAAGGAGGAAATACAGTATTTCAACTTACCATTCATGAGGGAAGAAACAGGCAGGTGCGGAGAATGTGTGAACATATCGGTTATCCAGTTATAAATCTGAAAAGAATAGCTTTTGCCTTTCTGGACCTGAAGGGATTAAGACCCGGAGAGTATAGATTCTTAAGTGATGAAGAAGTTGAAAAGCTGAAGAAACTCCAGGGAAATTATGCAGGATTTTTATCAAAAACAAAGAATATATAATAAAAGGCTTTAACCTATCCAGACCAGGGATAGGTTTTTATCTTGTTTTTTGAGGTGAAGTACATGTTCCTGAAAAGAATAAAAATTGATGGCTTTAAGTCCTTTGCAAAACCTATAGTAATTGACTTTTCAGCTCCCATTACCGCTATTGTAGGCCCAAATGGCTGCGGGAAAAGTAATATTGTTGATGCAATAAAGTGGGCCATAGGCGAACAGAGTGCAAAAAGCCTGAGAGGAAGCAAGATGTCTGATATTATATTTGCTGGAAGTATGGATTACAGGCCTGTCGAAAAGGCCTCTGTAACTCTATATTTTGATAATTCCGAAAGGGTTCTGGATACTGACAAAAAAGAGGTCAGAATAAAACGCTGTGTTACAATAGATGGACAGAGCGAGTATTATATAAACGGCTCACCCTGTAGATTAAAGGATATAGAGGAATTGTTTATGGATACAGGGCTGGGCAGGGAAGATTATTCCATTGTAAGCCAGGGCAAGATTGATTCAATTATCAACAGCAGGCCTGAAAAACTGAGGGAATTGTTTGAAGAGGCAGCAGGTATTGTAAAATACAAGACAAGAAAACAGGAGGCAGAGAACAAACTGAATAGGACCAGAGAAGACCTGCAGCGCGTCAAGGACCTGGTCTGGGAACTGGAAAAACAGGTAAATCCGGTCAAAAAGTCGGCAGAAAAAGCAGCCAAATACAGGCGTCTACGGGGAGAACTGGAAGTACTGGAAGTCAATCTGCTTCTGGATAACTGGGAAAGCAATAATAAACAATTAGAAGAAATAAGGAAAAATGAGGAGTTCTTTTATAATAAGATAATAGAACTGGAAAAAGAGATCAGCCAAAGGGATAAAATACTGGAAAAGGAAACTGGTGAACTTCAGGACAGAGAAGAATATATAGAAAAAATGAGGGATAATATCTACCAGACAAAAAGCAAACTGGAACAGGCAGAGAACAGCCTGAAGGTTCTTGCTGAGAGAGAAGTGAGCCTTTTACGGGAAAAGGATAATTACAATACACAATTGAATACTGTCAGTGATGATCTGGAGAAAATATCTGAAAAAAAGCAGAGTATATCCAGCCAGCTGAAAGAAGTAGAGGAAGAGGGAAAAAGGATAGAAGCTCAAATCCTGAAGATTGAAGAAGAGCTGAGTGAAACTAAGAAAGAACTAAAGAAAAGGAAGGAAGAGCTTGTAGTACAACGGAATTCTATACTTGATGACAATACTGAGACAAAGGAAATACTCTCTGAACTGGAGAAATACAGAGAAAAGTCAAGATATCTTGAAATAGAGATAGAAAAGCTGGCCGCCAGGAGAAAGAATATTTCAGAGGAATATGATGATACAATTGTTACAAAAAATAAAATCCTGAGAGAAATAAATGAAAATGAGCTTAAACTGGCAGCTGTGGAGGATGAACTTCAGGAATACGGGAAAAGAGCCCGGAAACTTGAGGATAATATAGATGAATTGAATCAGTCAATTCAGAAACTGAACAATGAAATCAATCAGGATAGCTCCAGATTGAAATTGCTCCAGGAGATGGAGGCTGATTATCAGGGTTATTTCCAGGGTGTTAAAAGTATAATGATGAATAAGGAAAAGCTTCCTGGTATCATAGGTGTTATTGCTGATTTAATCAATGTAGACATAAAATATGAACTGGCTATAGAGACTGCACTGGGTGCAAAGATACAAAATATTGTTGCTGAAGATGATGATACTGCTAAAAAGGCTGTAAATTTTCTAAAGAGCAATAAGGGAGGAACAGCTACCTTCATCCCCTTGAATATGGTCAGGGGAGAGAAAGCCAGGCTTAATGAACTGAATATTGATAGTGAGGATGGCTTTCTGGGACTGGCTTCAGACCTTATAGATTACGAGGAGAGATTTACCACCGTTGTGGAAAGTCTTCTGGGAAAGACCATAGTTGCTGAAAACCTGGATAAGGCAGTAGAAATATCAAAAAAAATCAAGAGCAGTCTGAGGATTGTAACACTTGACGGGGAATTTATAAATACAGGGGGGGCTATTACCGGCGGCAGTACTGGTAATAAAAGACAGGGAACTCTGCTTGGGAGATCCAGGGAAATCGAGGAATTGAAATCCAGACTGGAAAACTCCCGGAAGGCACTTGCAGAACAGGAGAAAGAGATTCTTGACAAAAAAGAAGAAATGGAAAAATTGCTGAAAATACAGGAGAAGAAATCTGAGGAGAAAAATAAGCTGGAATTCAGGAAAAATGACCTCAGTAAAGATTTATTGAATATAGAGAAGGAGTATGAGCGTCTGGATTCTGAACTTAAAATTATTGATAAGGACTTCGAGGAATATCACAGGATGCTGGGTGAAAATGACAAGGTGATCCAGCAACTGGAGAAAAAATTAGCAGATATCAGTGATGAACAGAGCAGAGAGAAAGAGGAAATAAACAGGAAAGAGCTTGAAATAAAGGAACTGGAAGAAAGGGAAGAAGAGAACAACAGGAGTTTGACAGAGATTAAAATAGCATTGGCTACAAACCGACAGAAAAGAGCCGGTATTATTGCTGAAAGTGAAAATTATGAATTGGAGTTTGAAAAATTGAGCAGGAGGAAAGAAGAGATTGAGGGCTTACTGGATGAAAACGAAAAAATGATTGAAGAAATATTCATCAGAAAAGAAGAACTGGAGGAAATGAAGAAGGGTTTTCAGGAAAAAATTCTTGAACTGGAAGATAGATATGAAGAAGATAAGCTAAGCTATGAAAAATTTGCAGAAGAGGTAAAGAGGCTCCAGGCAAACTTTTATGAAAAACAACAGGAGTTAAACAGGATTAAAGATGATTATCACAGAATTGATCTGAAAAAAAACAGGCTGGAAGATAAGAATATACAGATAGCAGAACGCCTGAGAGAAGAGTATGAACTTTCAGCTGAGGAGGGGATTCCTGAGAGGATAAAGCTTGACAATCATGCCCAGGCTTCAAATAAAATCAAGGAGCTTAAAGAGGCCATTAAAAAACTGGGGCCCGTGAATTTAACAGCTGTTGAGGAGTATGAACAGCTGTTGAATCGTCTTGATTATTTAAAAGAACAGCAGAAGGACCTCCTGGAGGCAGGAGCTTCCATTGAAAAGGTTATTGCCGAACTGGAAAGAGGGATGAGTGAACTTTTCTATCAAAGCTTTACAGAGGTAAGAGAAGAATTTGAGAAGATTTTTAAAATATTATTTAATGGAGGAAAGGCAGAGCTCAGATTGACCAGGCCGGAGGATTTACTGGAAACAGGTGTGGAGATAGAGGCCCAGCCGCCAGGAAAACAGTTGAAAAAACTGACACTGATGTCCGGCGGTGAAAGGGCTTTGACGGCCATTGCCCTGGTATTTGCTTTCCTACAGGTAAATCCCAGCCCCATATATGTTCTGGATGAGATTGATGCATCACTTGATGATGCCAATGTCAGGAGATTTGCAGATTATCTGAAAGAGTACTCTCAACATGTGCAATTTATCCTGATTACCCACAACAAATATATGATGACACAGTCTGATGTAATATATGGGATTACCATGGAAGAAAAGGGTGTTTCAAAACTGGTCTCTCTGCGGCTTGATGAAGAAATTGCCTGATTCTTTACTATTGTGCATAGAAAAGAGGGAACTGGAAATAAATATTAATGATTAATTCGGGAAAAGGGGTTAGGAGTATGCTGAATATTTTTAGAAAGAAGGATAGAGAAACAGAGCTGAATGAAAAGAAGGAAGAATTGCTTCAGGAAGAGTTTCAACAGAGTGTCCAGCAGGAGAAGCCTGCTAAGGAAGGGTTTTTTTCCAGACTGAAATCAGGACTCAGTAAAACCAGGCAGGGTTTTATAAATCAGATTACAAATCTCTTTAGCTCATACAGAGAAATAAATGATGAATTGTTTGAGGAACTGGAAGAAATACTGATCCAGGCTGATGTAGGAGTAAAGACCACCATGGAGTTGATTGAAGGACTGGAAAAACGGGTACAGGAAGAAAACATCACTGAACCGGATATGCTGAATAAAATCTTTAAAGAAGAAATCAGTAATCTTCTAAAGACTGATAATGACCCATTAGAGCTGGCAGATGGTTTAAATATTTTAATGGTTGTAGGTGTAAATGGTGTTGGCAAAACAACTACTATTGCCAAGATAGCCAGCCGTTACAGGAAAGAAGGAAAAAATGTATTACTGGCAGCTGGAGATACTTTCCGGGCAGCTGCTATTGATCAGCTGCGGGTCTGGAGTGAAAGGATTGGTGTCAATCTGATAGCCCAGCAGGAGGGCTCTGATGCAGCAGCCGTTGTATATGATGCTATCCATGCTGCCAGGGCCAGGAAAACTGACCTCTTAATAGTTGATACTGCCGGGAGGCTGCATACACAGAAAAATCTGATGGAAGAACTGAAAAAGGTAAAACGTGTTATTAGCCGGGAGGCAGAAGATGCCAGAGTAGAGGTTTTACTGGTTCTTGATGCCACAACAGGGCAAAATGCCATAAATCAGGCCAGATTGTTTAATGAAGCCATAAATGTTGACGGAATAGCCCTGACCAAACTTGATGGCACAGCAAAAGGAGGTATTGTTATAGCTATCAAAAATGAACTGGGAATACCCATAAAACTGGTCGGTGTCGGGGAAGCTGCAGAAGACCTGCAGGATTTCAGGCCAGATGATTTCGTGGAAGCATTGTTTGCTCATTAGGTGATGAAATTATGTATATAGGTTTTTTTGATTCCGGTATAGGCGGTATAACAGTACTCTATGATGCAATGTGCCTGCTGAACAATATTGATTATCTATATTATGCTGATACAGATAATGTTCCCTATGGTACTAAGGATAAAGAGATTGTCAGGAACTGTATCTTTGAAGCAGCTGACTTTATGGCTAATGAAGGTATTGATGGATTGGTGATTGCCTGTAATACTGCTACCAGCATAGCAATAAAGGAGCTCCGCTCCAGATATCGGTTTCCTATCATAGGAATGGAACCTGCAGTCAAGCCTGCAGTTGAGCATTATGGTGATAAGAGAGTACTTGTGCTTGCAACACCGCTTACACTGAAAGAGGAAAAATATGAAATCCTGGTTTCAAAGGTTGATATGGCAAATATAGTTGATTCATTGGCTTTACCTGAGTTAGTAAGATTTGCAGAGGATTTTCAATTTGATGGTGAAATAGTAAAAAGTTATTTAAAGGATAAACTTTCCGGCTATGATTTAAATAAATATGGAACGGTTGTTCTCGGCTGTACACATTTTCTATATTACAGGGGATTACTCCGGGAGATATTGCCTCATCATATTAATTTGATAGATGGAAATCTGGGGACAATCAGGCACTTGAGTAATATTTTCTCTCTGGAATTTAATGAAGAGAGAAAAAAAGACCTCAGCTATGAAGACTATAACATAAAATTTATACAGAGCGGCAGAAAAGGTGATATTTCTAAACTATACCGCTATTTAGATGTGCTCCGGAATTTTAATTAATTTTAAGTAATTTTTCTTCTTTTTTCCGAGTAAGTATTATTATAAAACGGGAAAAAGAGGGGAATCCAGAGTGTCTGAATATGTATATTATTATCAGCTCATTCAACAGTGTTTTGGGACATCTTATTTTGGTGATATAGCAGCAGAGTTAGCAGGATTATTGAATTTTTCTTTTCAGGAGTTTACCATTCTGAAGGAGTCCAGACTGGTCAGGAGCAAAAAATTGTTTTATTCTGATACTGTAATAATAGATGGCTTAAAGATTATTTATCCAGGCAGTGCTGAAGAACTCTATATTTTATATAGTTTAAAAGAGCCCCTGGCAGGCGGAGAGAAATATAAACAGCTTTCCATAAACAAACCTGATATAATAAGACCTATCAGTATTGATTTTGCTTATTCTAAGGATATTTGTACTACAGGTTTAAAGTGGAATAACTTTGATATAAGATTTGAATTGATGAAAAAAAGAAGTTCTCAGACAGGTGGTATTATCGGCTTTTTGGCTTACAAAGAAGAAATACCTGTGGCACTGATAGAATTTATTTGTGAGAAGAATTGTATTTACCCTATTCCAGATAAGAGAAGTGATTTTCTTTTTATAAATTGTTTATATAATTTCCCTTCAGTATTGTATGATTACAGGCCTTTTCTTTTAAGGGAGGCAGTCAGCTTTGCTGCTGAACATGGTTTTAGGGGCTTTACGGCAATATGTAGTTTGAATTCCGTCATCCCCAACGGCCCTGTTCAGTTCTTTGAGGCAATGGATTTCAAAAAGATCTGCCTACTGGATAGAGTACTGACACAATACTACTGGGAAGATATTTTTCTTATGAAATATATCCTGTGAAAGGTTATTTTTTCTTGTAAACATGATACTCTTATGATATTATTGTCTATAAACAACTTATAAAAAGAGATATACTGGATATCATTGTAAGTAGAAAAGGAGTGAGTAGAAAATGATAAACAGGATCAGGGAATTATTGAGCGGAATAGAGGATAATGAACGAAAGAAGAAAGATGAACAGATTATTTATACACTGCTGGAAAAAGGGTATTTCCCCGGTCTGGACGGTATACCGGTTATAAAATCTGCTATAAGCCATATTGATGGGGAAAAAGGGCTTCTTACATACCGGGGATACCCGGTCCAGGAACTTGCTGAAAATTGTACTTATGAAGATATCTGTTACCTCCTTGTTCACGGTGAACTGCCTTCATATGAGAAATGGGCTGAACTGAGAAAGAAACTTCTGCAGTATAAAGAGATTGATAAAAATGTGGGAAGAGTCATCCTGGAGATGGATAGAAAGCTTCATCCAATGTATATGCTGAGTGCAGGTGTTTTGCTTTTACAGGCAAATGATCCGGAATGTTTTGAGGTGGATCATTATTATAATAGTTCAAAGCGGGCTCTCAGGCTGATAGCAGCACTCCCGGGTATTATAGGTATTTTTTTGAACAGGGAAATTGATTTTACAAATGGCAAGGAGTTTGATTCCTTTGCCCAGTATTGTCTTTATGTTTTTAATCAGGAGTATGCCCTTGATGAATTCTGGGTAGATATATTTGAAAAGATATTGATACTGCATGCTGACCATACAATGAATAACAGTACTTTCTCTGTCAGGGCAGTTGCCTCCTCCAAGGCCAGTATCTATGCCTCTATAGTTTCAGCCATCAATTCTCTTTCAGGGCCTTTACATGGGGGAGCCAATGAGAGGGTGATATACATGCTGGAGGAAATAGGCTCAATTGATAATGTTGAAAATTATATAAATGACAAACTGGCTAAAAAGGAAAAGATAATGGGGATTGGTCATAGAATTTATAAAACCTATGATCCCCGCTCGCTTTATCTAAAGAATGAAATTCTCCCTATGATTTTTGGCAGCGGGAAAAAAATTGATTCATCTCTTTATGAGTTATATAAAATAGCTGAAAAAATAGAGGAGATTGTTCTGGAGAAGTTTTCAGGCAAAGGCCTCTATCCAAATGTTGATTTCTGGTCCGGTCTGGCCCTGAAAGCCATGGGAATAGAGCCTGCTTATTTCACCACTATCTTTGCTATGGGAAGAATAATGGGCTGGGTTGCTCACTGGGTTGAGCATATGGAAATAAAAAACCGGATATTCTGGCCGGAACAGTTATATAATGGACTGGATACAAGGCATCTTCCGGCAGAGCGAGAAGAGGAAATAACTGTGTCAAGAGAGGCAGCTGCAAATGATTAAACTCAAAGATGAAGAAAAAAGAGGTTTAATCAAAGAACTACAGCAGTTCTTTCTGGAGGAAAGGGGAGAAGAGCCGGGGATTATCGCCAGTGAGAAGATACTGGATTTTTTCATGGAGAACCTGGGTGCTTTAATTTACAATAAGGCTCTTGATGATGCCCGCTTCTGGCTGAAAAGAAGGCTGGAAGATCTGGAATTAGATTATGATTTATTGTATAAGGGATAATTAGTGAAAAAAGCTCTGACTTGACAGAACAAAATATATGTAGTAAACTAACATCTGTAAAGTATAAATACTTAACAGATGTTTTTTTACTTAGTTCAGGCGGGTGGTTATATGTTAGATAAGGTTGTTGAGATAGGGGTATTGTATGATTTTTATGGTGAACTGCTTACTGAGAAACAGCAGAAAGCAATTGAGCTATATTATTTTCAGGACCTTTCTTTAGGAGAGATTGCTGAAAAACTGGAGATAAGCAGACAGGGTGTCTATGATCATATACACCGTGCTGAAGAAATCCTGAGGGATTATGAATGCAGACTGGGTCTTATCGAAAAACATAAGAGAATAAAAAACGCAATAGGGGATCTGGAAAAATATATAAAAGAAAGGGATCTATCATACTCTATTAAAAAGGGTATAATTGAAAAACTGGAAAATGTCAAAAAAAATATATAGGGAGGAAAAACCAGATGGCATTTGAGAGTCTGGCTGAAAAGTTACAAAATACTTTAAAGAAACTGCGGGGTAAAGGGAAACTTAATGAAAAAGATGTTAAGGAAGCTTTAAAGGAAGTAAAACTTGCTTTGCTGGAGGCCGATGTCAATTATAAAGTTGTGAAGGATTTTGTAAAAAGAATACAGGAGAGGACAGTTGGCCATGAAGTGATGGAAAGCCTGACACCAGGCCAGCAGGTTATAAAAATAGTAAATGAGGAATTAACAGAATTGATGGGCGGGCAGAGAAGTAATCTTGTTTTTGCACCAAAACCGCCTACCATTATCATGATGGTCGGACTGCAGGGTGCAGGTAAGACCACTCACTGTGGAAAACTGGCCGGGATTTTGAAGGAACAGGGCAAAAACCCTTTACTGGTTGCAGGGGATATTTACCGGCCCGCAGCTATAAAACAATTACAGGTCCTTGGTGAAAGACTGGGTGTGCCTGTTTTCTCTATGGGTGATCAGCAAAGCCCTGTCAATATAGTAAAGGCAGCCCTCAGGAATGCTGATAGTAATGGCAATGATGTGGTAATTATCGATACAGCGGGCAGACTCCACATAGATGAGAAAATGATGGATGAATTAAAAGAGATCAGGGACAATATCCGGCCAGATGAGATTTTGCTGGTAGTGGATGCCATGACTGGACAGGATGCTGTGAATGTTGCAGAAAAATTTGATGAACTCCTGGGTATAGACGGCATAATTCTTACCAAACTTGATGGTGATGCCCGCGGCGGTGCAGCTCTTTCCATAAAAGCTGTTACAGGAAAACCTATAAAATACGTAGGTATGGGTGAAAAACTGGATGCCCTTGAACCCTTTCATCCAGACCGTATGGCTTCCCGTATCCTTGGGATGGGAGATGTCTTAAGCCTCATTGAGAAGGCAGAGGCCAGTATAAACCTTAAGAAGGCAAAAGAACTGGAAGAAAAATTGATGAAAAATGAGTATACCCTGGATGATTTTCTTGAACAAATGGAACAGGTCAGGAATATGGGGCCGCTTGATCAGGTGCTGGGAATGATACCCGGCCTTTCAGGAGCAAGCCAGCTTAAGAAACTGCAGGTTGACGAAAAACAGCTGGATCATATTGAAGCAATTATATGCTCCATGACCAGGGAAGAGAGAAGGAATCCTGAGATAATTAATGGCAGCCGCCGGAGGAGGATATCTGCCGGAAGCGGTACCAGCATACAGGAAGTAAACCGGCTCTTGAAACAATTTAAACAGACCAAAAAGATGATGAAACAATTTGGAGATATGACCAGGGGCAAGGGTAAATTTAGAGGGAAGTTTCCTTTCTTCAGTTAATAGAAATAAAAAATATTTCTAAGGCTTGACAGGACTTAATATATATAGTAAACTATCATCTGTAAAGTATAAATACTTAACAGATGAATTTTTGTGAACTAGTTTATCTTGATGATTTTATTACCAGAAGGAGGTGAAGCTATGCCATTAAAAATACGGATGAGGAGAATGGGCAGAAAGAGAAATGCCTTTTATCGTCTGGTAGTAGCTGATTCAACGGAACCACGAGACGGGCGTTTTATAGAAGAGCTCGGGTATTATAACCCGACAACCGAGCCTGCAACAGTCAAAATTGATGAAGAAAAGGCCTTAAAATGGTTAAAGGATGGTGCTATACCATCTGATACCGTCAAAAGCCTGTTAAAAAAAGAAGGTATTATGGCAAAATTTTATGAGCAGAAATAAAGGGGGATACTCCGATGAAAGAATTAGTTGAAATGATTGCAAAGTCAATTGTTGATCAAACTGATATGGTAAGGGTAAATGAAGTACAGGGAGAAAAATCTGTAATCCTTGAACTTTCTGTTGCTGATGAAGATATGGGCAAGATAATCGGAAAACAGGGAAGGATTGCCAGGGCAATACGTACTGTTGTTAAAGCAGCAGCTACTAAAGAAGGTAAAAAAGTTATTGTAGATATTCAGGAACATTAAAATTCGGGGTATATTTTATGTCAGAGAAAATGATAACAATAGGGAAAATAACAAAATCACAGGGAAACAAAGGTGAAGTAAGGGTTTTACCCCTGACTGATTTCCCTGAAAGATTTGAAATTCTGGATAAAGTTTTTCTGGTAAAGACCAATAGAAAAATAGAAAAAGAGATTGAGTCTTTACGCTTTCATAAAGGTTTTGTTATCATAAAATTTACTGATATTAATGATATTAATAGTGCCGAAGAAATAAGGGATTTTGAGATAAGGATTCCTGAAGAAGAGATATTGCCCTTAAAAGAGAATGAATACTATATTAATCAATTAATTGGATTTGAAGTAATGACTGTTGAAGGAAAACTCCTGGGAAATGTCTCTGATATCCTTATTACTGGCGGTGTTGATGTGCTTGTTGTTAATGGTGAAGAAAAAGAATACATGATTCCGGCTGCACTTGAGCTTATCACTGAAGTTAATGAGAGAGAAAAGAGGATAACAGTCAAACCAATTCCTGGACTACTGGAACTTTAAAATGGGGTGTAAAAATGTTCTTTGATATTCTAACTTTATTTCCTGATATGTTTCAAGGCCCTTTCAATGAGAGTATAATAAAGCGTGCCAGAGAGAAGGGCATTATTGAAATTAACCTTATCAATATCAGGGATTTTACTGAAGATAAGCATAAAACTGCTGATGATACCCCATTTGGAGGCGGGGCAGGAATGGTCCTGAAAATTGAACCAATCTATAGAGCCTGGAAAAGTGTCTCTGAATCAAGGGGAGAATGCCCGGTAATAATGCTTAGTCCACAGGGCAGAAAACTGGACCAGGATCTTGTAAAAAGCCTGAGTAAAGAAAAAGGACTGATACTTCTCTGCGGCCATTATGAAGGTATAGACGAAAGGGTCAGGGAGGCTATTATCACAGATGAAATCTCTATTGGTGATTATGTTTTAACCGGTGGTGAAATTCCTGCAATGGTGCTGGTTGATGCAATAACCAGGATGCTGCCTGGTGTACTGGGTGATGAACAATCAAAGTTAGAGGATTCTTTCTATAATGGATTGCTGGATTACCCGGTATATACACGCCCAAGGGAATTTATGGGGCTTAAAGTTCCGGATATCCTGCTCAGTGGTAATCATGGTGCTATTGACAGGTGGAGAAAGAAAGAATCACTGAAAAAAACTCTGCTTAGAAGACCTGACCTGCTTGAAAAAAAGATACTGAACCATGAAGAACTCTCACTACTGGATGAAATAAAGAAAGAGATTGCAGGTGGGGAAAATGGGTAGACTGGATGCTGAGATTTTTTTAGGATTAATTCATTACCCCATAAGAAATAAGGAAGGTAATATTATTACCACTACTATCACCAATCTTGACTTACATGATATAGCAAGAGCGGGGAAAACATATAATATTAATAAATATTTTGTAATTAATCCGATAAAAGCACAACAGGCCTTAGTCAAGAGAATGAAGAAATACTGGACCAGTGAGTACGGGGCAGCTTATATCCCAAACAGAAGTGAAGCATTTACAATACTGGAGATTGTTGATACCCTTGAAGATTCAATAATGATGATAAAAGAATTGACAGGAAAAGAGCCGTTACTGGTTGCTACAGATGCTAAAATCTTTCCAAATTCAGTTTCTTATTCTGAGATGAGGGAAATTATCTCTGTTTCTGACCGTCCATTTTATATTATTTTCGGAACTGGATGGGGGTTGACAGAAGAGATGGTGAAAAGTTGTGATTATATTCTGGAACCAGTATGGGGCCGGGGAGATTTTAATCACCTGTCTGTCCGGAGTGCAGCATCAATTATTCTGGATCGTCTGCTTTCTGCAGAATGGTGGGAAGATAAGTGCTAAGTTATTGATAGTATAAATAATCTGTATATGGAAGGGGGTTAACATAAATGAACGATATTATAAAGGACATAGAAAAAAGCCAGATGAAAGATAATATCCCTGACTTCAGGCCAGGTGATACTGTCAGGTTGATGGTTAAAATCATCGAAGGCGGTAAAGAACGTTTACAGGCCTTCGAAGGTGTTGTAATCAAACGCCAGGGAAGTGGGATCAGAGAAACTTTCACAGTTAGAAAGATATCTCATGGTGTTGGTGTTGAAAGGACTTTCCCTGTACATTCACCAAAACTGGCAGAGATCAAGATAATCCGCCGTGGTGATGTCAATAGAGCCAGGCTTTATTACCTTCGTCAAAGAAGGGGTAAGGCCGCCAGAATTAAGGAAAAAAGAGAAAGCAGGGAGATATAGTAAGAGATTCAGGGGCGGGGTAAACCTGTCCCCTTTTTCTATAATCAGCTTAAGTGATAAAGGAGTTGTATTTATATGATCCAGTGGTATCCAGGACACATGGCCCGGGCCAGGAAAATTCTGAAAAATGATCTTAAACTGGTTGATCTGGTTTTAGAAGTACTGGATGCAAGAATACCATAAAGCATCTGGAATCCTGACCTTGATGAAATCCTCGGTGAAAAAGAAAGGATTGTTATTCTTAATAAGATTGATCTTGCTGATGAGAAAATAACCGACAGGTGGGTTGAATTTTATCAAAAGGAATATGAAGCAGTAAAGATAAACTCGTTAACAGGGACGGGTGTAAAAGACCTTCAGGCATTGATTAATGATCTGGGAAACAAGATAAATGAAAGGATTGTTAAAAAGGGCAGGAACAGAAGAGATATCCGGATTATGATTATCGGGACACCGAATGTGGGCAAATCAGCTTTGATAAATGTACTGGCTGGTTCCAGTATTACCAGAACAGGCAATAAACCTGGTGTAACAAGAGGGAGACAGTGGATAAAAATAAGCAGCGGTATACAACTGCTTGATACCCCGGGTATCCTTTGGCCCAGGTTTGATGATGAAGATACTGGTTACCGGCTGGCCTTGACAGGTGCTATCCGTGATGAGGTCTTTGATGAAGAATATGCAGCCTATAAACTGATTGAATATATACTGGAAATAGACAAAAATGCTCTCATTGAAACATATGGAATCGAGATAGAGGAAGAGATGCCATATGATGTGCTTGAACTAATCGGGAAAAAGACAGGCTGCCTGATGAGTGGCGGCAAGGTGGACCGTGTGAGGACTGCGAACAGGCTGATAAATGATTTCAGAAAGGGTAAACTGGGAGGTATATCCCTGGAAAAGCCGGGAGATGATAAATAATGTTCTGGGAGCAATACTCAATTAAGGAGATAGAGGATATTTTAGCAGCAAAAGCTGTGGAAGAGATAGATTATGAATTGTTAGGATCTTTAAAACAGGACAGACGGGCTGGTGTACAAAAAATTGCTAAAAAATACAGCAGGATTCTCGAAAGCAGAAAAGCTTTAGCTGAAAAATGGAATAAGATGAATCAGCTGCCTCTGGCCTTAAACCAGAAGGGATATAAGCTTATTGCAGGAATTGATGAGGCAGGCAGGGGGCCTCTGGCAGGTCCGGTAGTTGCAGCAGCTGTTATCCTGGATCCTGATAAACCCATCTATGGTCTGGATGATTCCAAAAAGATAAGTGAGAAACACCGGGAAGAGATTTACTCAATTATTCAGGACAATGCCCTGGAAATAGGGATAGGAATTGTCGATAATCAGGAAATAGATGAACTGAATATCTTACAGGCCACATTCAGAGCCATGAAGAAGGCTCTTAATGACCTGTCAGTAAAGCCGGATCTGGTTCTGGTTGATGGAAATAGAGATATACCGGAACTGCAGATAAGGCAAAAACATGTTGTTGATGGAGATGCCCTTGTCAGTTCAATTGCAGCTGCATCAATTATTGCAAAGGTTACCAGGGACAGGATAATATATGATTATCATGAAAAATACCCTGAATATGGTTTTGATAATAATAAAGGATATGGTACAGCTGAGCATATTAATGCCCTGAAGAAATACGGCCCGTCTCCGATACATAGATATTCATTCTCAATAGTCAATAAAGCTCTTTTTGATCGATTCAGGCAAAGAATAGAGGAGGCAGAAAACAGAAAAGAATTGAGGGAACTGGGTGAATTAATTGGAGAGACCGGGTGTTTTTCGGAGGAGAAGCTGGAGTTGTTGAGAAGAATGTATCTTGAGAGATACAGGAAAATTATAACTAGTTAAGAAACGGCAGTTCGCGAAATCCTGCCTTATCAAAACTAAGGAGATGATAATTTATGAATTATTCAATAAAAGAAATCAGCAAACTGGCTATCATTGCAGCAACATATACTGTCGTAACGGTAATACTGGCACCAATTTCATATGGCAGTATTCAGGTAAGGCTCAGTGAAGCCCTGACACTTTTGCCATTTTATCTGGGTACACCCGCAGCCATTTCACTCTGGCTGGGTTGTATGCTGGCAAATTATCTTGGCGGTACTGGTATAATTGATATTATTTTCGGCTCTCTTTTGACCCTTATTGCGGGATTATTTACAGCAAAGTCGAAGAACCTTTATACGGCCGGAATATATCCAGTCCTTTTTAACGCTTTCGGGGTTGCACTGATTCTGCACTATACAGTGAAAAGTCCCTACTGGCTCACAGTATTATATGTAGCTTTCGGGCAATTTGTTTCAGTATATATTGTGGGTATTATATTAATGAGATTATTGGAGAGATATGATATTTTCGAAAAAATAAAGATAAGGAATTCAGATCAGCTTTCTTAAATTATGTATTATGATCTAAATGGGAGGACTATTATGGAAGTAAAAAACCTTGATCCCAGGGAAAAACTGATAGTTGCTCTGGAT
>JAAYLO010000277.1 GCA_012521855.1 Halanaerobiaceae bacterium | reverse complement strand
TCTCTGGTCTGATCCTGATATCTGCCAAAGGTTCCTGCCCAATTCCATTCATATACTACCAGACGCTGTATGAGCAGATTGTTTGCTGAAAAATCATTCATTAATGAAAGTTCTACAGGTGCCAGTGCTCCGGTCTTTCTTAAATTATCAAAAAACTCCAGGAAATCCTGTATCTCATCTTTGGTGACGGTAAATTTTTCATTATCAAAGGGGAAGGGTTTTTCAACAGCAAGTTTAGTATAACCATAGTATTTCAATTCATCAAAACCCATACCTTCCCTGTTGACTGTAGGATCAGCAGCTCCATAAACCTTTCCTCCGGACTTTTCATAAACCTCATTGAATTTTGCCGTCAATTCATCCCAGCTGTAAGGTTCATCCACAGGCAAAGGCTCAATTCCCAGTTCTTTCAGCAGTGTTAAGTTTTGTATCATGACCATGCTGTTTACAGATAAATTGACACCATACATTTTCCCATCATAAGAACAGGCCTCTACATATTTAGGATTATGCCCGCTTACATCAACCATCCCGGTAATATCAACCATCCCGTCGGCTGCCAGCAAATCAGGATACCATTCCATCACAGTTGTAAAAATATCGGGAGCATTACCGGCCATAATCTGGGCAAATAATTTGTTTCTGTATCCTTCAAAACCGGAGTATTCGGGTATAATCTTAACATTTTGATTTAATTCTTCATATAATTTTATCGCTTCTATTGTATTACGGTGCCTGCTTTCTGAACCCCACCAGGAAACCCTGAGGACAATCTTTTCTTCACTCCCCGCAACGATAGATGAGACTGTGAAAATAAAAATCATCATCAAGAAAATTATTGAGTATTTTCTAAACACAATTATTCCCCCTCTTTAAAGAATATAGTTTTTACTACACAGACCAGAACCCTTTAATGACTGAAGATACAAACACAATAAATATCTTTTCCGGCCACCCCCCTTTCATCAGAAATACCCGGCTTCAATATTACTCAGCCTGTATATTGGTTTTATTTTACTATTTTTGTTTGCAGTTGTCTATTTTTTCATTTTTTTCCTTTGTCAAAAATAGTTTTCTTGAATAAAAAAACTCCGGCAAGCCGGAGTTTTTATTGAAGCCAGGAAATCTATCCTTTTATATCTATACTCATAAACCCTGATTTCATTACTGTTTTCCTCAGCAATTTATCATACATAAAGGGAGATTTCAGCCTCTTTAATGTAATATTCATATATAGTTTTCTGGAGAACTTTCTATACAGATCAAAATATTTTTTTATATCCTGATTAAGTGCTTCTGCCATGGCAGCAGCACTTCTAAAGGCATAACTGAACCCTTCAGCAGAACTGGGGCTGATAAAACCTGCTGCTTCTCCTATCAGGCCTGTCTTATCATTTCCGGGACAGATCTGTGAAATATTTGCAGGTCTTAATAAATATGTCCCATTTTTTCTGATACTCTTCTCTAAATTAAAGCCGTAAGCTTCCAGGCGTCTTTTTAATAATTCGAATTTTGCGACTGCTTCAGGGCCTGGTTTTAAAGCAGAACCGATAATAAGACATTGTTCTTTGGGTATGATCCAGGAGTAAAAATCTGTTATCTCACTATCAAAAACAGCTCCATAAAAATTAAAATCTATAGATGACTCAAACCACTCCTGAACAGCAAGATAGGTCTTATCAAAGGATTTACCGGAGCTAATACACCTTCTCACCATAGAAAAGGCACCATCAGCGCCGACAATCAGTCTGCATTCTTCCGTATGTTTTTTCCCATCCTTTATAAACTCAACCATTACATAGTCCTTTAAAATATTGTGCCCTTTATAGACTGCTCCATTTATTATACCAACATTAGATGGTATCAAGGATTCCAGCCAGAGATCAAATTCCTCCCTGTCTATATTTATATAATGGCGCTGGTAATACCTCTCCAGGGAATTATCAAAATCAATAGTCCTTACAGCAAACAATTGCGGGCCTATAATTACCTTTTTAGGCAATCCCAGGCCAAAAGAAGCCAGCATTTTCTGTGCATCAGGTGCCAGCAGGCCGCCGCAACACTTTTGTGCCCCGGAATATAATGGTCTCTGAAAGCTGCGTTTTTCCAATAACAAAACTTTATATTTGTTGCTGATTAACCTGGACAGAGTAGCCCCTGCAGGCCCTCCGCCGACAATTACTATATCATACATGTTATTCTATACCCCGTATTTAGAGAGATATTCTTCAATTTTTCCCTTCATCTCTTCATCTATAATTATTTGATCATCAATCTCTTTATTGTATAAATACTTAATTATATCATTAATGGTTACAATAGAATATGTTTTTATCCCGAACTCTTCTCTTATTTCCTCTACAGCGGATTTGCCTGTATTGCCCCTTTCCATACGGTCAACAGAGATAATCAGTCCTGTTATTTCTACATCAGCTATCTTCTTAAGGAGTGAAACACTCTCGCGGACAGATGTACCGGCTGTTATTACGTCTTCAATGATAAGTATTTTATCATTATCTTCCGGTATACTGCCTATAATAGTTCCTCCCTCACCATGGTCCTTTATTTCTTTCCGGTTGAAGGAATACATTTTACTCTCACCATAAAAATTATACAGAGACATGGCTGTGGCTACTACAAGGGGTATCCCCTTATAGGCCGGGCCATACAATATATCATAGTCTTCTTTTACATTATCTTTTATACATTCAGCATAAAAGCGGCCAAGCTTAAATATCTGTTCACCTGTCCTTTAATTACCGGTGTTTATAAAATAAGGTGCCAGTCTGCCGCTCTTTGTTTTGAATTCTCCAAACTTTAAAACACCAGACTTAAGCATAAATTCTATGAATTCCTCTTTATATCTTTCCATCAAAAAAACAACCCCTTCAATCCTTATCTTTGTTCTCTATCATCCGTTCAAGAATCATTTTATAGCCGTCTGCACCATAATAAAGACATCTCTTAACCCGGCTTATCGTAGCAGTACTTACTCCTGTTTTTTCTACAATTTCATCATATGTGGCACCCTGCCGCAGCATTTTGGCAACTTCCAGTCTCTGGCCAAGGGATTTTATCTCCCCTATTGTTGCAATATCTTCAAAAAATCTGTAACATTCCTCTCTATCCCGCAGTAATAAAATAGCATCAAAGAGCTGATCAGTAAATGGATTTCTTATAGCTTTACTCATTTTCACTCCTCCCTGTTTTATCATGAAATAATTAAGAGCGGGAAAAGGCCTGTCCTTATTCCCACTCAATGGTTGCAGGCGGTTTTGATGTAATATCGTAAACTACCCGGTTAACAGAGTCAACTTCGTTTACAATACGGGAAGATATCCTCTCCAGTAGTTCATAGGGCAGCCTGGCCCACTCTGCAGTCATGGCATCATTACTTGTAACAGCCCTGAAAACTACAGGATAACCATATGTCCGCTCATTTCCCATTACACCAACACTCTTTATGTCAGGCAAGACCGCGAAAAACTGCCAGATCTCTTTACTCAAACCAGCCTCTTTGATCTCCTCTCTAATAATTGCATCAGCTTCCCTCAAGATTGACAACTTTTCTTCAGTAACTTCTCCAATTATCCTGATGGCAAGACCAGGCCCGGGGAATGGCTGGCGCCAGACCATTTCTTCAGGAAGGCCGAGGGCTTCACCGATTTTCCGGACCTCATCCTTAAACAATTCTCTTAATGGTTCAATTAAGTCCAGGTCCATATCCTCCGGCAGACCTCCTACATTATGATGACTCTTAATGGTAGCAGTCGTATCACTGCCGCTCTCAATTACGTCAGAATATAAGGTCCCCTGAACCAGGAAAGAGGCCTCTCCCAGCTTGCCTGCTTCTTCTTCAAAAACCCTGATAAATTCTTCACCAATGATCTTTCTCTTCATTTCAGGCTCACTGACACCCTTTAACTTTTCCAGAAACCTCTTTCGGGCATCAACATAAACCAGCGGTATATTAAATTCCCCGGCAAAGGTCTCCTTTACTTCTTCTGCTTCACCCTTACGCAGCAATCCGTGATTTACAAAGATACAGGTCAATTGATCTCCTATTGCTCTGTGTACCAGGGCTGAAGCGACAGCTGAATCTACACCCCCGGAGAGGGCTGATATCACCCTGGCAGAACCAACCTTTTCTTTAATAGAATTTATCTGTTCATCTATAAAATCATCCAGGTTCCAATTAGTTTTTACACCACAGACTTCAAAAAGAAAATTCTTCAGTATATTTGTTCCCTGAGCTGTAAAGACATGCTCAGGATCAAACTGAACTCCATACATTTTTTTGTCATGATTGCTCATTGCAGCAACCGGAGTTAAAGCCGTTCTGGCAGACATGATAAATCCCTCCGGTATTTTCACAACACGATCACCATGATCCATCCAGACCTGGCTGTCTTCTACACCGGCAAATATACCATCTCTATCTATTACATCCAGCTCTGATTTTCCATATTCCCTGTCCTGCTGCTTCTCAAGTTTACCGCCCGGAAGCATTTTTGCCATTAACTGCATACCATACCCAATAGTAAGAACAGGAATACCCAGATCAAAAATGTCCGGATCTATCCCAGGGGCATCTTCAGCAAATACACTCTCAGGGCCTCCGGAAAATACTATTCCTTTGGGAGCCAGGGCTTTAATTTTTTTAAGATCAGTATTATATGGCAAAACACAGGAATATACCCTGTTCTCTCTGATTCTACGGGCAATTAACTGGCTCTGCCTGCCTCCAAAATCAAGAACAAGAATCTGCTCCTTATTTTTCATAACTTCTCTCCTTCCACACTTATAATATTATTAAAACTTATACATACAGATAAATACAGATACTTTAGTTCTTCAGTTGATTAAAGTATATCCTATCAGGGCAGGAAATGTCAAGTCAGAATCATTGCCGGGATATTAAAAAAGAGTATGCCCTTATTGGCATACTCTTTTTTTAACTCACTTTATATACTCTTCGGCTGTCAATAACTCTGCCATCAGGATTGCTCCTCCGGCAGCTCCCCTTACTGTATTGTGTGACAAGCCCACAAAGCGGTAATCAAAGACATTACACTCCCTCAGGCGGCCGACTGATACAGCCATTGCCTTATCCATGTCTCTATCACGGCGGGGTTGCGGCCGGTCAACTTCATGTCTCACTATAATCGGATGCTCAGGAGCTGATGGTAATTCCAGCCTCTGTGGTAATGACTTAAATTCCTTCCAGATCTGGATTATCTCATTCATTTCAGGTTTTTTATCCTTAAAATGAATACTGACACAGGCTGTATGTCCGTCTATGACAGGAACCCTGTTACAATGGGCGGATATCTTTATGGAATCATCATAAACAAATCTGCCGTCTTCGATTTTACCAAATATCTTTCGGGGTTCAATCTCCGATTTTTCTTCCTCTCCCCCAATATATGGAATAATATTATCCAGCATATCATAGGATGACGAGCCCGGGTACCCTGCACCAGAAACTGCCTGGAGGGTTGTAACGATCATTTTGTCAACAAAATAACCTGCTTCCCTTAAAGCATGAACAGGCGTAACATAACTCTGGACACTACAGTTCGGTTTTACAGCCAGTAAACCTGTACTCCAGCCATAGTGTTTTCTCTGAATAGGAATAATATTTGTATGATCATAATTAACCTCTGGTATCAACATAGGCACATCCTGAGTATGACGGTGTGCAGAATTGTTCGATATTACTGCAAATCCTTCTTCAGCATAGGCCAGTTCCAGTTCCTTAATTTTTTCCTTCTCCATGCTTACAGCTGAAAAGATGATAGAACATTTACCCGCTGCCTCTTTAACATTGCCGGCATCACCTACTACCAGATCTTTGTATTGTTCAGGCACAGGAGTAGGCATCAGCCATCTCCCGGCAACGGCCTCGGAAAACTTTTTTCCTGCAGAACGAGGTGATGCTGCCAGATAAGTCACTTCATACCAGGGATGATTACTCAGTAATCTCAGATAGTTCTGCCCTACCATCCCGGTAGCACCTATTACCCCCACTTTTATCTTACTCATATCAACACCACTTTCATTTTTTTATTCTAATGCCAATATATCATTTATTACAGCCAGTAAACCCTTAATATCCTGGAGAGTCATATCTCCCATATGGGCGATCCTGAAACATTTGTTTTTTAACTCCCCGTAACCGTCTGCTATCATACAATGATATCTTTCAACTAATTGTTTATTCAACTCAGAAACTGATATTCCCCTTGTATTGACGATACAGGTCACTGTCTGTGACCAGTATCCTTTTTCAGGATATATGTCAAAATACTTCAGGGCCCATTCCTGCACACAGGAGGCCATCTCCTGATGCCTCTTGAAGCGGGCTTCAAGGCCTTCCTTATCTATTATATATTCCAGTTGTTTTTTTAAGGCAAGCATCTGTGGTATAGGTGGAGTTACAGGAGTCTGGCTCTTTTTATGATATTTATACATTAATGGCAGATTAAAATAATAACTCCTTTTTTCCACTTCTTCTGCCCTTTTCAGCAATCTCTCACTCACAGAAGCAACTGTTAAGCCAGCAGGCAAAGCAAAGGCCTTCTGTAAACCAGCCAGGCACATATCGATGCCCCATTCATCAACCCTTATCTCTGTACCGGCCATTGCTGAAACTGCATCAACCAGAAACAATACATCATCATATTTTTTGATAACTTCACCGATCTCCTTGACAGGATTCAGGACACCTGTTGAAGTATCATTAGAAACCAGTGTGACAGCATCATATTTGCCGCTGGCCAGTTGTTCCTCTACCATTTCAGCTTTTATTGCCTTATCCCAGGGAATTTCAAATTTATCACAGGGTACACCATTCATTACTGCAATCTCATGCCAGCGTTCCCCAAATGCACCATTTACCAGATTCAGGCACCTCTTCTTTACACCATTGGTTACAGCTGCTTCCATAGCACCTGTAGATGATGATGAAAATATAAATACTGGATTTTCTGTAAAGAGCAGTTTTTTCAGATAGAGCTGCAGAAAATCATATAGTTCAACAAATTCTTCTGTTCTGTGGTGAATCTGGGGATGGGAAAGTTCTTTTAAGAGTTCCGGCCTCACCTCTGTAGGACCAGGAGTAAATAACTTATTATGCATATTAATTACCTCCATTATATTGCAGATAACAGGCATTTATACAGATCCTGGTATAATTATTAAATATTATACCAATCATAATTAGTTTTGTCCAGCTTATTTTAGACTCCTTCATCTAAAATGAAGTTCCAATCCCAAAATGGGGCATTCCTTCACCATCTTCATTAAAACCATAGTCCAGTTTAATAAGACCCAATGGGCTGTTATATCTTATTCCAAAACCATAGGAATAATGCAGATCATCCAGGGAAATACTGTCACTTTCAGCCCAGGCATTACCTATATCCGTGAAAACCACAGCATTGATATCCTCTATAATGTTTATACTATATTCCAGATTAAGTAATATTATATCCCGGCCTGTAAATGCTCCCGGTTCATATCCTCTTAAGCCGTTATTTCCTCCTATTCTGAATCTCTCCAGTTCCGGTAATACCCCGCTGGCTGTTCCAGCCTGTATATTTATATTCCAGGTATGATTATCATTAAAGCCGGGATAAAACCTGCTGAAGTTGACCCTGTACTTTGTAAAATTCGTAGTCCCGCCAAGCAGTTGTCCGGCATATTCTATTGTATATATATCCCTTTCCCCTTTTGTAGGATTGATGGGGTGGTTTAAGGTATTCCTGCTAAACTGCAAAGTCAAACTCCTTAAAGCTTCTTCTTCTCTCTCCAGAATAACAGGCTCAGGATTATTTTTATCATCTACCCACTCAATAGAAGTTTCTTCAACTTTTATTTTAAAATTACTCCTCCAGGATTCTGAGATTCTGGAACCAAATGCAATGCTCCCGCCCAGCCTGTTTTCAATAAAAACACCTTTTGTGCCTGAGCCGCCTTTTTCTCTATCATAGAGGCTGATACTGATATCATTATCTCTGCCCAGAAAATAAGGCTCAGAAAAACTGAAATAATAATTATCAAAATCACCAAATTCCCAGTTAAAATACAGATCCTGCCCGTTTCCCATGAAATTTCTCCAGTCTATCCCTGTATATCCTACCAACCCTTCTTTTTTATTATATGCAAAACCACCTATCCATTTTCTTGTTCCATCTTCTACCACATCAATTATTATATCCGCCTGGTTAGTCTCTCCCGCCCTTCTGAGTCTGGGGTTTATTTCTTTAAAATAATTAAGTTGGTAAAGATTATACATAGATTTCTCCAGCTTCTTTTTGCTAAATACCTCTCCCGGGCTAAACTCCAATTCACGTCTTATTACATGTTCTTTTGTTTTTTCATTGCCTTCGATAATAATCTCATTTATAATTCCTTCATCTATATGTATAGTAAGTATTCCCTCATCACTTAAACTAATATTGGAATAAGCAGCCAGAATATAGCCGTCATTATGATATTTTTCAATTATACTGTTTCTGAGCTTTATCAGTTTGTCCAGATTTAAAAGTTGGCCGATTTCCAGTTCTTCTGTAGAAACCAATTCCTCCGTTGAGTAAATACTGTTCCCTTCCAGTATAATACCTTGAAGTACCGGGTATTCCTTGACTCCAAAGACTGCCTTTAAACCCCCATTATAGTATTCAAAAGACACATTAACATCCAGAAAATATCCAGACTCATAAATCCGTTCCATATCCTCTTTTATCTTTTCGGTATCTAAAATATCTCCCGGTATACTTTCTATATATGCAAGTATCTCCTCTTCCGGTATATTTTCATTGCCTTCAATAACTACCGCTGTCAATAGCTGTGCATTCCCTTGAGCACTTATCTGAACAGCAAGAAACAAAAAAAGAATAAAACATGCTATTGATATGTTTTTCAAAGTCTCACCCTCTTCCCAATATATAATCAGGGATCTATATCCCTTTTTATAATATTATCAGCAATTTTAATTAAAAGCTGACCTCTGTTTTCAGTCTGAATTCTGCAATAAGAAGCTGTTATTTCAGAAAAATACATATAATCTCTGCTTTCCTGCCTGTTTTATCTATTTTCTAAAGAAAAAGCTGTTAACACTATCTTTGTCAGATAGTATTAACAGCTTAAAGCCCGTATTCCGGCGGTTCAGTTTACATCATACCCATGCCGCCCGGCATGCCGCCTCCCATACCTGGCATATTTGTATTCTCTTCTTCCTTTTCTGCTACCAGGCATTCAGTAGTTAAGAGCATGGCAGCAGCACTTGCTGCATTCTGTAATGCAGAACGTGTTACCTTGGCTGGGTCTACAATACCGGCTTCGATCATATTTACAAACTCACCTTTAAAGGCGTCAAAACCTACACCTTTTTCTTTTTCTTTTACTTTTTCTACAATTACAGAGCCTTCATAACCGGCATTATCAGCGATCATTCTTACAGGTGCTTCAAGGGATTTTTTGATAATTTCTACACCAGTAGCCTCATCGCCTTCAAGTTTAAGTTCATCAAGAACATCAATAGCATCCAGATAAGTTGTGCCGCCACCGGCTACCAGTCCCTCCTCAACTGCAGCCCGGGTAGCAGAAAGAGCATCCTCGAAACGATGTTTTTTCTCTTTTAGCTCTGTCTCTGTAGCAGCACCGACCTGAATTACAGCAACTCCTCCAGCCAGTTTAGCCAGTCTTTCCTGCAGTTTTTCTCTATCAAAATCAGATGTAGTGGTTTCTATCAGGTTTTTGATCTGCTTAATTCTACCCTGAATCTTATCTTTATCACCATAGCCTTCAACAATTGTAGTTTCTTCTTTTGTTACATTGACCTTGTGGGCCTGGCCTAACATGCTGAGATCTGCGTTCTCCAGTTTGAGGCCAAGCTCTTCAGTAATAACCTGACCGCCAGTTATGACAGCAATATCCTCCAGCATAGCCTTGCGGCGGTCGCCAAAGCCGGGAGCCTTCACAGCAACACAGTTGAATGTACCGCGAATCTTGTTCAATACCAGAGTAGCAAGGGCTTCTCCTTCTACATCTTCTGCGACTATTAATAAAGGCTTACCGGACTGTGCTACCTTTTCAAGCAATGGTAAAATCTCCTGTACACTGGCAATCTTCTTGTCTGTTATCAAAATATACGGATCTTCGAGAGATGCTTCCATTGTATCGGTATCTGTTACCATATAAGGAGATATATAACCACGGTCAAACTGCATACCTTCAACAACATCAAGAGTAGTTTCCATACCCTTGGATTCTTCTACAGAAATTACTCCATCCTGGCCGACTTTCTCCATAGCATCAGCAATCAGCTTTCCAACTTCTTCATCATTACCGGCAGAAATAGCTGCTATCTGTGAAACTGCTTCTTTGCCTTCAACTGGTCTGCTGTATTTAGCGATTTCTTCTACAACCCTGTTTACGGCTTTTTCTATACCCCTTTTAATCAGCATTGGGTTAGCACCTGCAGCCACGTTCTTAAGGCCTTCTTTAAAGATTGTCTGGGCCAGAACAGTAGCGGTCGTTGTACCATCACCAGCTACATCATTGGTCTTAGTGGCAACCTCCTTAAGGGTCTGGGCGCCCATATTTTCATAATGATCCTTTAATTCAATCTCACGGGCAATACTGACACCGTCATTGGTAATGGTTGGAGCCCCAAAGCTCTTCTCCAGAACAACATTACGTCCTTTAGGCCCTAAAGTAACCTTCACCGCATTTGCTAATTTATCAACACCACGCTCCAGAGCACGACGTGCATCTTCTCCAAATTTTAATTCCTTTGCCATAGATAAACCCCTCCTTATGTATTATTACTGAATTACTCTATTACTGCCAGCACATCATCGATGCTTAAAATAATGTACTCAGTTTCATCAATGTTAACCTTTGTACCGGCATATTTATCAAAAACAACCTTATCTCCGACTTTTACATATGCTTCACCGTCTTCATTGCAGCATTCACTGCCGACAGCAACTATTTCTCCCATCTGTGGTTTTTCCCCTTTTGCTGTATCGGGAAGTACTATGCCACCTTTTGTCTTTTCTTCCTCTTCAAAATACTTAACGGCAACTTTGTTTTTTAAAGGCTTGATACTCATTCAACGAACCCCCTTCAAGTATATTTTTTCTTATATTGTTAGCACTCACTTTAAACGAGTGCTAATAAACCACAATTAATATGATAACGGAGTATTTTACTAAAATCAAGTTCAAATTCCTGGGTAAATGTCCCGTTTTCATCAGATAATCAGCTTTAGAATAATTTATCTCCTGATTTCTTCTGTTTTTTAAGCAGGAGTATTAAACTATATCAATTTTGATATCAAAAAGCTGTTCTATCTCCCTGTAATTCTTTCCCTTTAAATCATTTCCAAAAACATCAAACATTATACCGGGTAATACTATATTCTGATAACTTTTACCACTTTCTTCAAGACAGCTGATGATATCACCGTTTGTCAATAAACCGGCAGACATAATTGAGCCTGCAAAAAATCTGTTTTCTGCAACCAGTAAATCTATTTCCACCGGCAGTCCAGTGAGATTGTACCTGGTTTTAAAGTTTTTTAAAAAGCTATTCATGATATCTTTTCCCAGAACTGAGCTTATTATGGCGGTTTTCCTGTCCAGATTATTTAGCAGTATCCTGCTCAACCTGTCCAGCAATTCCACTGAAAAATCATAATCCACTATCAGGCCGGACCTCTCTCCTTTTCTTTTTTCAAGAAGAAGCTCCAGCTCTGTCCCGCCCCTTCTGATTTTTATAAGGGGGTTTTCAGCTTTAAGCACTTTATTAAAACCATCATCCCTGCTTAATACCTTCTCCTGATTTACAGATATGATTATATCTCCTTTTTTCAAAAGTGTTTTCCCGGCAGGGCTATTTCTAATTATCCCCTTGATTACACAATCAAAATTATTCAACTGTGGAGGTTCCAGCAGTACCGGCGTCCTGCATTCATCATATTTATCAATAAAGCTGGCCAGCCTTTTATACATCGTATCCACTTCAAATTTCATTTTTTCTTCAGAAAAGCGGGTAAAACCAGGCATAAAGACCCTGATGGTCTCAGCATTATATTCATCCAACAGGGAGATGGTTTTATCAAGGCTTTGCCAGCCCAGCAGATGGGGTACTGCCACTATACTCCCATTAAACTTTATTGGACTTACAGCCAGTATTTCCAGAGCTGAAAAAACCTGTTCCGGCTTTTTATCAGCCATTAAAAAAGCCCTTTCTTCAGGGCTGGAACAATTTAATGATATATTAAGTTCCACCGGCATATTTTCCTGCAGCATCTTCAGTACTTCAGGATTAAGGAAACTGCCATGTGTGGTAATCTTTATTTCCTTTTCCGGAAAAAATCCTCTGATCATTTCAATAATTTTTAAGAATTGAGGGTGTGCCAGGGGATCACCTTCTATTATCCTGGTAGCTGATTCACCAATAATAAGCGGGCCGTCTGCAGGTAAATATTCGAGAAGCTCCTTCATCAGACTTAAGTCCAGATGCCCCAGTCTATACACATCAAGTCCAGGGGGATTATTGCGGTGGCTGCAGAATTGACAGGCCATATTGCAAACTGAGCTTACCGGTAATATGCCCTTATCCTGGACTGTTTTTAATAGTAAATATCTTGTTTCCGGCTTCATCTGCTGCCTCCTGTAATCAGTATAATTTCAGATTGGCCCTGGCACTCAATGATAATGGAGAAAATTCCCCTTTTAGATATTTAAAATATGCTACAGAACCAATCATGGCTGCATTATCTGTACATAAGCTTAATTCAGGTGTATATAATGGAAGATTGTAACCTTTAAGTTTCTCAGCAAGCTGGCTCTTAAGTGCACTGTTTGCAGAGACCCCGCCGGAAAGGATAACACTATTGACCGGATTGTTTTCAACAGCACGGATAATTTTTGCAATCAGAATATCTATAACGGCCTGCTGAAAACTGGCCGCTACATCAGCAATATTTACCTCTTCACCCCTCTGTTGCCTGTTATGAAGATAATTAATAACAGCAGTCTTCAAACCGCTGAAGCTGAAGTCATAGTTCTCTTCATTTATCAATGGGCGGGGAAAATCTACTGCAGCGGGATTTCCTGATTTACTGATTTTTTCGATGGCCGGCCCGCCGGGATAACCAATGCCGAGAACCCGGGCTATTTTATCAAAGGCCTCTCCGGCAGCATCATCTTTGGTACCACCAAGAATCCGGTAATCTCCCAGTTTTTCAAAATACAAAAGGACCGTATGTCCTCCGGAAATAGTCAGACATACTACCGGAGCTTTAATCTCCTTATTGGAAATAAAGTTGGAATAGATGTGTCCAGTTATATGATTTACCCCGATAAAGGGAATATCCAGGACATAGGCCAGTGCTTTGGCAGCAGACAGACCTACCAGCAGCCCGCCCACCAGCCCAGGGCCGTAGGTGGCTGCTACTGCATCCAGGTCAGCAAATCCAATACCCGCCTCCAACAAGGCCTCTTCTATTACCGGATTAATCAGCTCCAGGTGTTTTCGTGAGGCAATTTCCGGGACTACACCACCGTATTTCCTGTGTAATTCAACCTGGGAGGCCACCACATTTGACAGTACTTCCAGTCCGTTTTTGACAACAGAGGCAGATGTTTCATCACAGGAAGTCTCCACAGCCAATATCAGTATATCTTCTTCACTGCTTTTTTTCCGGTACATTCCTTAATCTAACTCCTCCAGCTTTTCTCTTAGTATTTTTTCCACATTATTAAGGCATCTTCATTATTATTTAAATAATACCCTGGCCGGGAACCAACCGGTATAAATCCCATTTTCTTATAAAGATTTATGGCTGATATATTGGAAACACGCACCTCCAGGGTTGCAGCTTTGATACCCTTATTAGAGGAATAAAGCAAAATTTTTTCGATCAGTCTTTCAGCAATACCTCTCCGCCGGTAATCCTTATCAACAGCCAGATTCGTAATATGTAATTCACCAGTTAACAGCCAGCCGCCTATGTATGCGATAACCAGTTCCCCTTCCAGGGCAACAAAATAAACTGCATAAGGATTCTCAGTGATCTCACTGACAAAAGAACCCCTGGACCAGGGATCAGAAAAAGAATCTTTTTCTATCTCCATTACCCTCTCCAGATGTGTAATTGCCATAGGAACGATTCTGTTCCCTGTCATGCTCTTCTTCACCTTATCCATTATTTTTTAGCCAGTTAATCTCTGCCTGGGCTTTTTTCAGGTAATTGGGCAGGACCTCCAGATAATTAGCACCTTTACCTCTCTCTAAATAATAATAACCCAGTTCAGCTATTACCCCTCCATGAATAATATTCCTGTCCTTTGAAACAGTCCTGACATTAAGCCCGCTGTTTTTAATAATCTCCTGATAAATTGTAGAGCCGTTACCCACAAAAATAAAAGCCCCCTGATGGTCTCTGCTTTTAAGTTCTTCAAGGAGAATATCTATTTCAACAGCCCTGTCAGGGGATAACTTTCTTGACATTATATCCCTGGCCCAGCCCTGATAAACAGCAGTATAAACCCTTCCTCTTCTGGCATCAATTACAGGAACAATCCACTCTTCACTACAGGCAGTATTATAAGCCAGTACATCGAGACAGGAAATTCCGATAAGAGGTATGTCCAGAACCTGAGCAAAGGTTCTGGCAGTACTGAGCCCGATTCTCAAACCAGTAAATGAACCCGGGCCGTTTGTTATACTGATACCGTCCAGGTCCTTTAAACTGTATCCTGTCTGTTTTAATAAAAAATCAATATTATTGAGTAATTCTTCACTATGCCGATTACTGAGCTGTAAATTAAGCTCTCCAATAATACCATCTTCATTTGCCAGGCCGACAGCCCCTATTTCGCCACTGCTATCAATCCCCATTACCAGCATATTTTCCTATCCTTTCAATAAGCCTCAAAGATTTTTCACCTTCAGCCTCTATAGTTATCTCCCTTTTTTCCGGAGAAATTCTCCTTATATTTATATATAGAAAATCCTGTGGTATTATATTATAAACAATATCCGGCCATTCTATAATTATTATC
>JAAYLO010000276.1 GCA_012521855.1 Halanaerobiaceae bacterium | reverse complement strand
TTGTCAGGATGTCCTTCTATATCAATAGCCAGATCTATTATCTCTTCTTCTGAAAATATATTACCCATTAAATAATATCCGGCAACAAGTCCTGCAATTACAGCTGAAGCACTGCTGCCTAATCCCCTTGCTAAAGGTATATTTATTATTTCCGTTAGTTTTAAACCATCAATATTTCTACCGGCTCTTCCATATATACGTTTCAGGGAATGATAAAAAAGATTGTCTTCTTCTGACAGAATGGAGCTTTGTCCGGCTGTCCTGTCAATAATATTTGTTTCAATTCCATCATTAATTTTTTCTATTATAAACTCATTATATAGATTAATTGCAAAGCCCAGGGAATCAAAACCTGGTCCAACATTCGCTGAGCTTGCAGGTACCCTGATCTTTATCATGGGATATCTACCTCATTTTAAAGCATATTTTTTGTAATTTTATCACTAAAATATAAAAAAAACAAGTATTCAGATAAGAAACTACAGCTCCTTCAACCAGTTTTTTTCTGTATAAATAACCCTTAAGCTCTCCTCTGCTGCTGGCCCTCCGGTGATATTCCGTTTATCAACTGTGTATTTAATGGAGAGAAATTCCTTCAGATCATCAGAAAAGAATTCTTTAAATTCTGGAAAGAGATCATGATAATTTTCTATTGACAGATCCTCCAATTCCAGATTTTTATCGATACAATAGCGGACAGCTTTTCCGACAATTTCGTGTGCATTCCTGAAAGGAAGGCCTTTTTGGGCCAGATAATCAGCCAGATCAGTTGCATTCAGAAATCCCTTTTGACAGGCTTTATACATATTGTCTTTCTTTATTTTCATTGTTTTCAGCATCTCTGGATATATTTTCAGGATAATTTTCAGTGTATCTATAGTATCAAACAATCCCTCTTTATCCTCCTGCATATCCTTGTTATAGGCCAGAGGCAATCCTTTTAATGTAGTCAATATCTGAATCAGGTGCCCGTAAATCCGGCCGCATTTCCCTCTCACCAATTCAGCGATATCTGGATTTTTCTTTTGAGGCATTATACTGCTGCCTGTTGAATATGCATCATCAAGTTCAATAAAATCAAATTCTGCACTGGACCAGAGGATTATTTCTTCACTTAATCTGCTCAAATGCATTATTAAGGTAGAAGCAATGGCAAGAAATTCTATAATAAAGTCCCGGTCACTTACCCCGTCAAGGGAGTTTTGTGTTACAGAATCAAAACCAAGTTTTTCAGCAACATATTCCCTGTCAAGGGGATATGTTGTTGCAGCCAGTGCACCTGAACCCAGAGGTGAGACATTTACCCGTTCCAGATTATCATCAAAACGCTGGTAGTCTCTTTTTAACATAAAATAATAGGCCATTAAATGATGTGCTAATGTCACTGCCTGGGCTCTCTGTAAATGAGTATAACCAGGTATATATATATCTGTATATTTTTCAGCCAGTTCAAGCAAAGTTTCAAGGAAACATTTTTGCAGTTCCTGAATAGCCTTTATTTCATCTCTAAGATACAGCCTGATATCAAGCGCTATTTGATCATTTCTGCTTCTGCCTGTGTGAAGTTTCCCGCCGACAGGGCCGATTTTCTCAATCAGCTTTGCTTCGACAAAAGAATGGATATCTTCATAAGTATTATCGATTTTTAATTTCCCATCTGAAATCTCTTCTTCTATCTCTTTCAGGCCCTTTATTATTTTATCCCCTTCATCACTTTCAAGAATCCCCTGTTTGACCAGCATTTCAGCATGAACCATGCTGCCCAGGATATCATAATGATATAGACGTTGATCAAAGCTTATTGATGAATTAAACTGGTGAACCAGTGAATCTGTTTCCTTGTTAAATCTTCCGCCCCACAATTTCATCATGCACCAACTCCAGATAATTTTTTGCACCAGTAGCCGCGTCTATAACCGTTTTTATGGTCAATATCTATACATGTAAAACCCAATTTATTATAAAATGAGATCAGCCTTTCATCCTCTAAAGAAGAATACAGGTATATATATTCACTGCCCTTCTCTCTGGCAAGTTCTTCAGCATAATAATACAGAGAAGTCCCCAGGCCGAGATTCTGATAATGCGGGTGTATAGAAAAGCGTTTTAGATAAAGACAATTGTTTTCCATTGCACATAAACGCATCGAGCCTGCTATTACACCTCTGTATTCAATTACCAGAACCAGATTATGTTTCAGGTCAAAGAGGACATCATCAATAATCTCATCCTGTACAGGGTTTTTCCCTTTTGCATTATATGATGAAAAAGCACGCTGAACGAGATAATAAATCTCATCAGCGTCACTCTCTCTCGCTATTCTTATCTTATAATCATAAACTTTTTCAGTCAAGGACATAATCTTTATTTCTCCTTATTATTTCTTTTCACAAGGTTACTGATCTGTATCGGCAGACCCCATAATTTAACAAATCCTTCTGCGGCTTTGTGGTCAAAGGCATCATCTTCATCATAAGTAGCCAGATTATACTGATATTGTGAATAGGGAGACTTTCTGCCGACAACTGTTGCCCGGCCTTTATATAGTTTTATTTTTACATCACCTGAAACCATTTTCTGGGTTTCATCAATAAAACCATCCAGGGCTTCTCTTAGCGGTGAAAACCATAAACCATAATACACTAATTCAGAGTACTTGTCACTGATAAAATATTTAAAATGTATGGTCTCCCTGTCAAGGGTCAGGTCTTCCAGGTGTTGATGTGCTTCATTTATGATGACAGCTGCAGGAGCTTCATATATCTCTCTTGATTTTATGCCTACCAGACGGTTTTCTATCATGTCAATTCTTCCAACTCCGTGTTTTGAGCCCAGCTCATTCAATTTCTGTACAAGTTCAACAGGATTGTATACCGTATTATTTATTTTTACCGGTATGCCTTTATCAAAAGTTAATGTAATATATTCTGCTTCATCTGGAGCATTTTCCGGTGAAGCGGTCCACAAATATGCATCCTCAGGTGCTTCATTCCATGGATCTTCCAGCACACCGCATTCAATGGCAATTCCCCATAGATTGCTGTCCAGACTATATGGGCTATCCTTCGTAGCCTTTACAGGTATGTTATTTGCTTTTGCGTATTCAATCTCATCATTCCTGGTTTTAAATTCCCAGAACCTCAGGGGTGCAATTATTTCCAGCTCTGGATCAAGAGCCCGGAATGAAACATCAAAACGCACCTGGTCATTCCCTTTACCTGTACAGCCATGGGCAACGGCATCTGCTCCAGTTTCATGGGCCAGTTCTACCATTTTCTTGCTTATTAAGGGCCGGGAAAGGGCAGTTGCAAGAGGATATTTTCCTTCATACATTACACCTGCCTTAACGGCCTTAAAAGCATATTCATTGATAAATTCTTCTTTTAAATCATCAATAATAACCTTGCTGGCACCGGTCCTGTATCCCTTTTCTTCAATTGATTCCCAGCTTTCTACTCCTTCCTGTCCTACATCAGCACAATATGCTATTATCTCTGCAC
>JAAYLO010000275.1 GCA_012521855.1 Halanaerobiaceae bacterium | reverse complement strand
ATATACATTGTGCTTTTGCATAGGTCTCATCCTCAATTCCTGATCTGTTTACAAAAATATTATACTGGCCATCCTGCCTGTTTCTCCCTGTTCTCTTCTATAAGAGTAAAAATATTTACTATCTCTGAAGGTACAGTAATCACTGATCAGGATATGATCAGCCGGAACCCCCATTTGTTGTATCCCGATTATATTGGCCAGTTTAAGATCCAGTAAATATCTCCCCTTGCCCTTAGCCGCAACAAAATCATCCAGTTCATGATAAGAAAGCCTGAACTGATTGATAATATAATCGTCAACTTCATAAAAATCCTTTGAAATGGATGGGCCTACTGCTGCTATTATATCACCGGGGAGAACATTGAAAGTTTTTTTCATCATCATGATAGTCTTTTCTGCTATCTTCTTTACAGTCCCCTTCCAGCCGGCATGAGTAAGGGCCACTACTCTTTTAACGGGATCAGCAAAAAAAAGGGGAACACAGTCTGCATAAAATGATATCAGGGGGATTCCCTGCTCAGCTGTTATAAGGGCATCAACAGCGGATATACTGTCCTGGTAATTCACGGCACCCCTGCCTGTATCTCTTTTCTTAACAATATAGACATTAGAGCCATGAACCTGCTCTCCTGCAACAAAATCTTCAGAATTAACACCAATTGAATCAGCCATTAACTGCCGGTTTTTCAGTACTTTTTCCCTGGAATCGTCAGTGTGTAAGGCCATATTCAGTGTACTATAATTCTTACTGCTTACTCCCCCGATACGGGAAGTAAAATATGCCTTTATATCATGTTCCAGAAACTTATCGATTTTCAAATAGAGAAGACCATTATCTCTTACCCAGGAGAACATTTTTATAATCCACTCCCTGATCTTAAGCTTTACTCCTTTTCAAGTAAACGTTCCAGTTCCTGCCTGAATTTCTCCACATCTTTAAACTGCCTGTATACTGAAGCAAATCTTACATAAGCAACTTCATCTATTTCCCTTAAACGGTTCATGACCAGTTCTCCTATCTCTGAACTATGAACCTCCTGTTTCATTTCATTTCTGAACTCCTGCTCAATGTCAGCAATCAATTGTTCAAGCTCTTCCTGTGAAACTGATCTCTTTTCACAGGCCTTTAAAAGGCCTGTCATCAGCTTATTCCGGTCGAATAGTTCCATATGTCCGTCTTTTTTTATAACCATCAGGGGCAGATCTTCCAGTCTTTCATAAGTAGTAAATCTTTCTTTGCATTTCATACATTCCCTGCGGCGTCTGATACAGGTATGTTCTTCTGTGTAACGGGAATCAATTACTTTACTTTCCAGATGATTACAGTAAGGACATTTCATTAGAAAACTGCTCCTCCTACAAATATACTTCTTTTTTAGTATATCATAACTCAGGTCTTTTTTAAACTTGAATCTTTCGCTAAATCTACCAGAATCACATCTTCCCCGATTAATTTTATTTCCTCCCAGCTGATAATCTGGTCATTTTTTTTCAGAAAAAAGCTAAATAATCTGTTTTGATATACCGGAATCATGAATGCCTTTATCTGGCCTCTTTCTACCTCAATATCAATATCACTGATATACCCCAGCTTTTTCCCGCTGTTAATATCAATTACATCCTTTGTTTTTAATTCTGAGTTCTTCAACACAAAAACTCCTCCTGTTTTTTAAATTCATGATTATTATATGAACTTCCCCTGTGTAATGTTAAAAAGCACATCCGTATGATGTGCTTTTCAAAAAAATGTGTTTTTCTTTATTCATCGCCTGCCCGGGCTTTAAATTTTCAGCTTTAAAATATTATCATCAATCAATTTGAAAGTCTTTTGCAATTCATTTCTCTTTTCTTTCCAGTTCTCATTCAAATCAATAATTCCGCTTAATATTATCTCTTCCGCTGATTCCTGGCTGCCCCATTTGTTCTGGAGCCATTCCATTATTCTGGATTTGAATACAATCTTATTATCATCACTTATCTCTTTTTCATTGTTTTCAATACACATTGGGGGTAAGAGAACACACCACCAGTTGGAGCCTTCTCCTTTACCCAGGACTACCCTTAAGGCATTATATTTCCCCTGTTTTAGTGTAAGATTAGCATAAGTTCTTCCAGGAAAATCATACTGCCCCAGCTCTGTTTCTGCTCCGTAATTAATACCTTCAGACTTAAGTATATCTTCTACAAAAGCATCTATTTTTTCAAGATTATTCAGCTCTGATTCCAGACTGGCTAAATTATCCTCATAGTATTTGATAAGTTTATCTCTCACTACTCTCTTTATATACTGGTCCCGGGGTGAATTACTATTGGCGAGCACATGCAGTCTCAGGAGATTTCCTTTGTCAATGATGTCCCCTGTTTTATCCATGGAAAAAATGTTGTTTATATTTATGTTCATTAATATAATCGAAAAAAACAGGACAGGCAATATTACGTGGATCTTTTTCACTAATCTTCCTCCTTTACATGTCTTCTAAGTCGCTTCAGGGCTGCCTTCTCCAGTCTTGAAACCTGGGCCTAGGAAATTCCTATCTCTTCAGCAACCTCCATCTGTGTCTTCCCTTCATAAAAACGAAAGGACAGGATTAATTTTTCTCTCTCACTCAATTTCCTCAAGGCTTCCCGGACAGCTATTCCCTCCAGCCAGCTTTCATCCTCTGATTTTTTATCACTGATCTGGTCCATTACAAAAATCGGATCACCGCCATCATGGTATATGGGCTCAAATAAAGATATCGGGTCCTGGATGGCATCCAGCGCAAAAATGATTTCTGATCTGGAAATACCTAATTCTTTTGATACTTCTGTAAGGGTTGGCTCTTCCGATCTTTTGTTTTTCAGGCTCTCCTTTATTTGAAGTGCTTTATATGCTGTATCCCTCAATGAACGGCTGACCCTGATTGAATTATTATCACGAAGATATCTCCGTATCTCGCCAATGATCATGGGAACAGCATAAGTAGAAAACCTGACATTTTTTGCAAGGTCAAAATTATCTATAGCCTTCATTAGTCCTATACATCCGACCTGAAAGAGATCATCCACATTTTCGCCCCGGTTATTGAATCTCTGTATAACACTCAGTACCAGTCTTAAGTTTCCGTTTACTATTGTATTCCGGGCCTTCCTGTCACCATTCTGCATTTTGTGAAATAATTTTCTCATCTCTTTGTTGCTCAGAACAGGTAATTCTGATGTATTAACGCCGCTGATTTCAACCTTGTTGCCCATATATATTCCCCCCACTGTGGTATTAAGATAATTTGCCTATATTTACTTGTTGTCTCATTTTCTCCATTATGTTCCATTAACATTATTTCCAGTAAGGGTTTATTTATACATGGAACATATTTACTTATGAATCTAAAAAAGGGGGGATTTTCTCCCCCCTTTTTCAGCCTCTATCTCTTTTACTGCATTTTTGCTACTTCCCTCTTCAATTTTTTGATAATCCTTTTTTCCAGACGGGAAATATATGATTGGGATATCCCCAGTATTTCTGCAACATCTTTCTGGGTCTTTGTATTTCCTGTCTGTATCAAGCCGAAACGCAGTATAAGTATTTTCCTCTCACGGCTTGACAGCGATTTCATGGCCATCCTCAATAGTTCCCGGTTTATTTCTGATTCTATATTTTTATAAATGATATCCCCCTCTGTTCCCATAATATCAGATAATTTTAATTCATTACCATCCCAGTCAATATTTAATGGATCATCAAAGGATACCTCAGATTTTTTTTTGCTGTTCTTCCTGAGATACATCAGTATCTCATTCTCAATACATCTTGATGCATATGTAGCCAGTTTAATCTTCTTTCCTACATCAAAGGTCTTTACTGCCTTTATGAGCCCAATAGTCCCAATCGAAACAAGATCCTCTATATCAACACCGGTATTGGTAAACTTCCGGGCTATATAAACAACCAGTCTCAGGTTATGCTCTATCAACAACTTCTTGACTTCTTCTTCTCCATTTTCCAGTCTTTCCAGCAAATAGTCTTCTTCCTTGTCTTCTAAAGGGGGCGGCAGGACCTCACTGCTGCCAAGGTAATGAATTGGAGAATGAAAAAAACCGATTCTCTTCAGAATCTTTAAATACAAAATCTCCATAAACAGTAAATATTTTTTATTCATATTTCCTCCCCTTTCATTTTTATATTCTCCTCTTTATTATTAAAGTAATTGTGGATGAATTAGAGCCTGATATTCATCATCATAATCCAGTTTTCTTTTGCTGATTGCGATAATACTGTTCTTTCTCCTTATGTTTTTCTCTCGATATCCTATCTCTATAAAATCAGGTCTAAAACCAATCAGGATTCCATTTTCCCTGCCCAGATCAGAGAAAGGCAATAGCCTAAGTTTCTCCGGTATCCTTTTCTCACTCAGCAGCTGCAAAAGATCAATATAGTCATTTTCCGGATTTAATAATTCTTCCCTTAACTGATCGGAAAAAAGATCCAGAAGTCTTTCCTGATCAACCACCACAACGGGTAAATGTGTAACAGGATCAGTCAGGCTGTTACCTGTATCCAGTAAGCCCGTTAGATGTATAGATTTATTCCTGAACTGGATAGTTAATGGGAGCAAAAATTCCTCAGGTGCTTTATATCTGCGGAAAATTTTCCAGCCAAAATTGGCAATAATCAGGAGGATAATAATTCCGATTATCAATCTTTGAACTGTAACTGTCAGGGAAGAACCCCCAGACAGATATATCAAAGAGATCGTAGTACCAATTGTAATAAAGCTGACTAAATATAAGTAAAAAACAAGTTTTAAATATCCTTTATTGTTTAATCCTGGGAAAGATATCTTTACAATTATATAAGCTGAAAACAGATTCAGTATAACCTGTAAGAAGATTACAGGGCCTGATTTCTGTGAATACATTATCAGGGACAGAAAAAGATAGATATTGGCAGCTAAACCGCCTGATATCAGCTTTTTCCAGGAAAACGATATTTCCATAATTTTTGCTATTGTCCATAAAATGGCAACCGTCATTAAAAAATTATTAATAAATGTTATATCTGCATATATAATCATTTATTACCGGCACCTACTTATCCACTTAATTAAAATATATGTTCATAAATTATCTTTATTACTTTTATTTTTATGTAGTATTTTGTCATATCCCCTCTAAAGGAAAAATCCCGATACGTCAGTATCGAGATTGATTTCATATTAATTTATTATTTTCTTAAGCCTTCTGTCTTCGCAAAAAAGCCGGTATATCCAGATCATCATCGGAAAAACCTTCAATATCAAAATCCGTTGTCTCCTTTTTAAACTGTTCCTTGAGGTAATTAGGCTTTGAATCAAATCCAGTAGCAATGACTGTTACCTGAACCTCTTCATCAAATGATTCATCAATCACTGCCCCCAGGATTATATTTGCATCCGGATCTGCTACCTCCTGAATAATCCTGGCTGCCTCATTTGCCTCATGAATACCCAGGTTTGCTCCACCAGTGATATTCAGCAATACACCTTTGGCCCCTTCTATTGAAGCCTCCAGCAGCGGAGATGATATTGCCAGTCTGGCGGCTTCTGCAGCCCGGTTTTCACCTCTTGCTTTACCAATACCCATCAGAGCGGAGCCGGCATCTGTCATAATTGTTTTTACATCAGCAAAATCCAGGTTGATTATACCGGTAATTGTTATCAAATCAGAAATACCCTGTACTCCCTGACGGAGTACATCATCAGCAATCTTAAATGCATCAAGAAGGCTTGTCTGTTTTTCTGCCACTTCCAGTAAGCGGTCATTGGGGATAACAATCAGAGTATCAACTCTTTCTTTCAGGTTTGCTATTCCCTTTTCAGCCCTTTCCATTCTCTGGCGGCCTTCAACAGTAAGGGGTTTTGTCACCACAGCCACAGTCAGGGCACCAAGGTTTTTGGCTATTTCTGCAACAATTGGTGCAGCGCCTGTTCCGGTACCGCCTCCCATACCGGCTGTAACAAAGACCATATCCGCTCCTTCCAGTGCTCTGGCTATTTCTTCTCTGCTCTCTTCAGCAGCTTCCTGGCCAATGGCCGGATCAGAACCGGCACCTAAGCCTCTTGTAATCTTTTCGCCAATACGTATTGTCCTGCTGGCATTTGATGATAACAGGGCCTGTGCATCAGTATTAATGGCAATAAACTCAACTCCGTCCAGTCCCTGTTCTATCATACGGTTAACAGCATTATTGCCGCCACCGCCGACACCTACCACTTTTATATTAGCAAATTGCTCAATTTCTGTTCCTATGTCAAACAATTTTTGCTACCCCCCTAATCAACAAGTCTAAAACCATTCATTAAAACCAGAAAATATTTTTTTCAGCCGGTTATAAAAATTGCCTACTACATCATTATTAATTACTTTCTTTTTAGAAGTAAATTTATGATAGCGGACACCATATTCCACAAGCCCCACTGCAGTTGAAAAAATAGCTTTCGGAACTGTATCATCCTTCTTGATATAAACAGGATTATCTATTACATCCGATAATCCATTTAGATAGCCAGGCTCTCCTAACCGTACAGGCAATTCCAGAATCTCAGCAGCCAATTGGGCAGCACCAGTAAGTAAAGAAGCCCCGCCGGTAATAACAACTCCAGCAGGGGTTAAATCCCTGGGCCCCACCCGGTCAAGCTCTCTTTTTACAAGTGTAAATATCTCCTGCATCCGTGGCTCTATTACCTCACAGAGGCTTTTCAGGCTGACCTTTTTGCTTTCTTTACCACTGGCCAGTGCAACCTCAATATATTCATCATCATCAACAAGCCTGCTTAATGCACAGCCATGTTTTATTTTGATCTTTTCAGCTTCTGCAATAGGAGTTCTGAGCCCCACTGCTATATCATTGCTTACATGATTTCCTCCTACCGGTAATACTGCTGAATAACATATACTCCCTTCATGAAATACCACGATATCTGTGGTGCCTCCGCCTATATCGACAAGAACCACTCCAAGCTCTTTCTCATCTGCAGTAAGTACTGCCTCACTAGAAGCCAGTGGTTCCAGAACAATTTCATCAACAGTCAGGCCTGCCCGTAAAACACTCTTTACAAGATTCTGTATTGAAGTACTGGAGCCAGTTATGATATGTGTTTCCACTTCCAATCTGACACCAGACATCCCTAAAGGATCTTTAATACCGGCACATCCATCCACAATGAATTCCCTGGCCAGGACATGAATCATCTCTTCTTCTGCTGACAAAGGAATTATTTTCGCTGCATCCATAACCCTTTATATATCTGACTCTTTTATCTCCTTTTCTT